>JAGGVW010000266.1 GCA_021157805.1 bacterium | reverse complement strand
TTTTTCAGTCCAGTTTCATCCTGAAGATTCACCGGGTCCAAGAGATGCAAGATATATTTTCAAAAAATTTTATGAGTTGATAGATGGGAAAAAGAACTGATATAAAAAAAATAATGATTATTGGCTCTGGTCCTATTGTTATAGGGCAGGCATGCGAATTTGATTATTCTGGCTCTCAGGCCTGTAAGGCCTTGAAAGAAGAGGGATATGAAATTGTCCTTGTGAATAGTAATCCAGCAACAATAATGACTGACCCTGAAATGGCTCAAAAAATCTACCTTGAGCCATTAATCCCTGAAGTCCTTGCAAAAATAATTGAAAGGGAAAAACCAGATGCTCTATTACCAACACTTGGAGGTCAAACAGCGTTAAATCTTGCTACAGAACTTTACGAAAATGGGATTCTGGAAAAGTTTAATGTTGAACTTATAGGAGCAAAATATACTGCAATAAAAAAAGCAGAAGACAGGGAACTTTTTAAAAAAGCAATGAAGAATATCGGTCTTAAAGTTCCTGAAAGTGGAATAGCACATACTGTTGAAGAGAGCAAAGAAATAGTTAAGAAAATTGGATTTCCAGTAATAATAAGACCTGCTTACACTCTTGGAGGGACAGGCGGTTCTGTTGCCTATAACATTGATGAATTTGAATATCAAGCAGAAGTTGGACTTAAATCAAGTTTAATAAGTGAAATTTTAATTGAGCAATCAGTTATTGGATGGAAGGAATATGAACTTGAAGTTATGAGAGACCTTAAAGATAATGTTGTTATAATATGTTCAATAGAAAACTTTGACCCTATGGGAGTTCATACAGGAGATAGTATAACTGTTGCTCCAGTCCAGACACTTACTGATAAAGAATATCAGTCAATGAGAAGTGCAGCGATAGCGATAATAAGGGAAATTGGAGTAGAAACAGGAGGTTCAAATATCCAGTTTGCGATAAATCCAGAAAACGGTGAAATGGTAGTAATAGAGATGAATCCAAGAGTTTCCAGAAGTTCTGCTCTTGCTTCAAAAGCAACTGGTTTTCCTATTGCAAAAATTGCTGCGAAACTTGCTGTTGGATATACTCTTGACGAAATACCAAATGACATAACAAAAAAGACACCTGCCTGTTTTGAACCTACAATTGATTACTGCGTTGTCAAAATTCCAAAATTCACATTTGAAAAATTCCCTCTTGCTGATGACTACCTGACAACTTCAATGAAATCTGTTGGAGAAGTAATGGCAATAGGAAGAACATTCAAAGAAGCATTACAGAAAGCATTGAGAAGTTTAGAAGAAAAGTATTCAGGACTTGAAGATATAAAATTAGAAATGGATATAGAAGAAGGCCTTAAAAAACCAAATTCAAAGAGGTTGTTTTATATAAAAGAAGCAATGAAAAGAAAATGGTCTCTTGATAAAATTTATCTATTAACAAAAATTGATAAGTGGTTTCTATATAATATGTATGAAATAATTGATGTGGAAGAAAAAATCAAAAAGACAAAAGGTAAAATATCAAAAAACTTGATGAAAAAAGCAAAAGAATACGGATTCTCAGACAATCAGATTGCAAGATTAACAGGAGAAGAAGAAAGAAATATAAGGAATTTGAGAGAAAAATTTGGTATATATGCTGATTATAAACTTGTTGATACCTGTGCTGGTGAATTTGAAGCAGAAACACCCTATTACTATTCAACTTATGAGCAATAATTCATAAGGAGGAGAAGTGGTTGGAATTATTGATTTTGGTTCTCAGTATACTCAACTTATTGCAAGAAGAATAAGAGAAGCAAAAGTTTACAGTGAAATTTTCCCGCCCGATGTAAAAGTAGAAAAGTTAAAAGAAAAAGGTATAAAAGCGGTTATTCTTTCTGGTGGACCAGGTCATATACATAAAGGAATTTATGAATTTGATAGAAATTTATTATCAGGTGAGTTTTATATTCTTGGGATCTGTTATGGAATGCAGTTAATAGCAGAAATTTATGGAGGGAAGGTTGAAGAAGGGAAGAAAAGAGAATATGGAAAAACAAACTTTTATCCTGACAGAAAAGAAAGAATTTTCCATAATTTAAAAGAGAAAACAACTGTCTGGATGAGCCACTGGGATATTACAAAAAAAATTAGTCAGGAGTTTAAAATAATAGGGAAAACAGAAAATTGTCCAATAGCGGCAATAAGAGATAAAACAAAAAAAATATATGGATTGCAATTTCATCCAGAAGTTACACATACAGAAGAAGGGAAGAAAATAATAAGAAACTTTCTTTTTAAAATATGTAAACTTAAACCAATATGGAGCCCTTGTTCAATTCTAAAAAAAATAGAAAATGAAATAAGAGAAAAAGTTGGTAATGAAAAAGTTATATGTGGTTTAAGCGGTGGGGTTGATTCATCTACTCTTTCCTTAATACTTAACAATGTATGTGGGAAAAATGCATTAAGCGTTTTTGTAAACAATGGTGTTTTAAGAAAGGGAGAAGTAGAAAAAATTGTTGATTGGTTCGGCAAAAGAGTTAACTTAAAATATATTGATGCCAGTCAAATTTTCTTAAAACGCCTTAACGGAGTTTCTGACCCTGAAAAGAAAAGAAAAATAATAGGGAATACTTTTATCCATGTTTTTGAAAAAGAAGCAAGAAAATTTGGTGCGAAATTTCTTGCTCAGGGGACACTTTATCCTGATGTTATTGAAAGCACATCTGCCTTTGGTGGTCCAACCGCAAGAATAAAAACACATCATAATGTTGGAGGACTTCCAGAGAAATTGAATTTATCACTTGTTGAACCATTCAGATTTTTATTTAAAGATGAAGTCAGAAAAATTGCAAAAAAAATAAATCTTCCTGATTTCATAATAAACAGACACCCCTTCCCTGGACCTGGTCTTGCAGTGAGGATAATAGGAAGTGTGAATGAAAACCGTCTTGAAATTTTGAGGAACGCTGATTTAATTGTTGAAGAAGAAATCAAAAAAGGTAAATTATATAAGTCATTATGGCAGGCATTTGCTGTCTTGCTTCCAATAAAAACAGTTGGAGTTATGGGAGATAAAAGAACTTATGAAAATGTAATTGCTGTCAGGATTGTAAAAAGCACAGATGGAATGACTGCTGACTGGGCAAAAATCCCCTACCCTGTTCTTGATAAAATTTCGTCAAGGATTGTTAATGAAGTTAAAGGTATAAACAGAGTTGTTTATGATATAACTTCAAAACCGCCTGGAACAATTGAGTGGGAGTAAATAATGAGAAAAAGAATTCATTTAATTGCAAACGCACATATTGACCCTGTCTGGCTATGGAAGTGGGATGAAGGTTTCTCTGAAGTTATCCATACATTCAATTACATATCTAATCTTATGGAGAAAAATCCTGATATAACTTTTACAGCAGGGAGTGCTATATTTTATATGTGGATAGAAAAAGTAGATAAAGAACTCTTTGAAAAAATAAAAAAAAGAGTGAAAGAGAAAAGATGGTTTGTTGCAGGGCCATGGATAGTTCAACCGGATTGTAATATTCCTTCTGGTGAATCATTTATAAGACACTCTTTATATGGAAAAAGATATTTTAAAGAAAAGTTTGGTATTGATGTTAATATAGGATTTAATCCTGATTCTTTTGGACATAATGGAAACATTCCACAGATTCTGAAAAAATCAGGAATTGATTATTATGTTTTTTGCAGGCCAGGAGAACATGAAAAAAAATTACCCCAGATATTCTGGTGGGAAGGACCTGATAGTTCAAAGGTTTTAACATCAAGGCCTCCAGTCCACTATACTTATGATATTTCAAAAATTAAGGATAAAATAAAACACTGCTCTGAGAATTTTTTTGAAGGTGTTGATGATGTAGTTTGCTTCTTTGGTGTTGGTAATCATGGAGGAGGTCCTACAAAAGAATCAATCAGAATAATTCAAAAACTACAAGCGGAAAAAAACTTACCAGAATTAGAATTTAGTTCTTTAAATGATTTTTTTAAAAACATCAAAGGGGAAAATTTCCCTGTTATTAAAGATGAACTTCAACATCACGCAAGAGGATGTTATACTTCCTTTTCTCAAATAAAAAGATCAAATAGACAGGCAGAAAATAAGATACTTTCGGCAGAAATAATTTCTTCTATACTTTTAAAAATTAAAAATGAAAAATACCCTGCTGAGGAAATGAAAAATAACTGGATAAATATACTTTTCAATCAATTTCATGACATTCTTGCTGGCTCTTCAATTCCTGATGCATATTTTGACTGTTTGAATAATCTTGGGGAAACAATGTTTAAATCACAGACACTTATAAATGAAAAGTTGTGGATTTTATCCAAAAATGTTAATACTGAGAAAAAAGATGCTTTCCCAATTTTATTTTTTAATCCTACCTCATTCCAGAGGGAAGAAGTTAAAAAAATTTCTTTTCAGCCAAGATTTAATTTTATTTATGTTTCAGAAGTTGATTTTTTTGACAAAAATGGAAAAAGAGCATTATCCCAGACAATTGTTGACCCAAACAGCAACAGAAATAAATTTTTAATAAAAGTATCTCTCCCACCTTTTGGATATAAAGTTTACTGGTGGAAGCCTGGGAAAAAAAGGGAAAATAAAAATTTAAAACTTTCAGAAGATGGAATTGAAAATCAGCTATTATGTCTTAAAACAGATAAAAAAGGGGAAATAAAAAATTTAATTTTGAAAAATGAAAATTGGGATGTTTTTAAAAATTATGGTTTGAAGTTTTTGGTAATTGATGATTCATCCGATGCCTGGGGTCATTTTGTCGATTCTTTCAGAAAAGTAGAAGGAAGTTTTAAATTTAAGGAAATAATTAAAAAAGAAAAAGGGGAATGTAAAGTTTCTTTAATCACTTACACAACCTATAATAATTCAGAAATAGTTGTTGAATACTCTCTTTACGATAATCTTCCTTATCTTGAAATAAAGGGGAAAATAAACTGGCAGGAAAAGAAAAAATTCCTTAAAACATCTTTCCCTTTCAATTTTTCAAACAAAAAAATTTTATGTGAAATACCGATGGCTTTTATTGAAAGAGAACCTGACGGAGAAGAACACCCATTTCAAAGATGGATAAAAATAATCGGAAATTTTAAAGGAAATTCTTACTCAGTAGGAATAGTAAATGACGGTTTATATGGGTATGATTTTGATGGTAACGAATTGAGAATAAGTTTATTAAGAAGTCCAAGATTTGCCTTTCACCATTTCCGCCCCAATGAAAAAGAAAAGGTCCATAAAGAAAGTGATTACATTGACATAGGAATAAGTAGGTTTAAATTATGGATAATACCAGGAAATAATAATATAAATATAGGGAAATATGCTGAATTCTTAAACAGAGAAATAGAATATATTTTCCCTCTTTCTCACAAAGGAAGTTTACCAGCAGAAAAGTCATTTATAAATGTGGAAAAAGAAAACATTATTCTGGAAACATTAAAAAAAGCAGAAGATGACAATTCTTTAATATTGAGAGGGTATGAATCATCTGGTAGAAAAACTCAAACATCATTAGAGATTTTTGGAAAAAAGTTTAAACTGAATTTTGGAAAATTTGAAATAAAGACATTAAAAATAAAAAATAAAAAAATAAAAGAGGTAAATCTTATTGAAAAATGTATTTAGGTATTGATTTAGGAACAAGCAAAATAGCAGTTGTATTATACAGTTCAGAAGATAATAAAATTTTTTTTACTCATTCTTTCCCCCACAGGGCACTGAAAGTAAAAAATAATTTTTACGAATTAAATCCCTTGAAAATTAAAGAAATATGTTTTGAAATTCTGGAAAATACTCTGAACAAAGAAAAAATAAGGGGAATAGGAATATCAACTCAAATGCATGGGTGCTTAATAGTTGATAAAAAATTCAATCCAATTACTCCATTTATCACATGGGAAGACAAAAGAACTCTATTAAATTATAAAGAAGGGGAAAATTATATTGATTATATAAAAGAGGTGTGTGGAAAAGATTTAAAAAAGACAGGCACAACTATATCCGCTGGATTTATGGGAGCAACTCTTTTTTATTTAAAGGAAAACTTCCCTCATCTTTTTAAAAAAGGAAATAAAGTATGTTTTCTCGGTGATTATATTGCTTCTTTACTTACAAATAAAAATATAACAACTGATATTACAAATGCTGGTTCAAGCGGAATTTTTGATATAGAAAAAAAAGAATGGTTATGGGAAGTGGTTGATAAACTAAAAATACCAGAGTTTATATTGCCTTTTGTAGTTGAACCAGGGGAAATAAAAGGCAGAATAAATAAGAAAGTTTCAAGCCAGATTGGTATAAATAATAAATGTATAGTGGGAGTTAGTATAGGTGATAATCAAGCATCAATCCTGGGAAGTGCGGGATATCTGAAAAACAAATGTGTTCTTAATATAGGCACAGGAAGTCAAATTTCAACACCAATTGAAAATTATAAAAAATTCAAATTTTGTGATACAAGATATTTTATTAAAAATATGTTTATTTCAGTTGGAGCAGGATTGTCAGGAGGAAAAACGTTAAAAATTGGTGAGAAATTACTAAAAGAAATTGGCAAAAAAATGTTCAATACAAAAAATATTTCACTTTATAAAAAAATGCACAATATGGCAGTAAAAGGTAAAAAAAGTGATATTGTCCCGGGAACTTTTTTCTCTGGTTCAAGAGTTATACCCCAACTTACTGGTTTTTTAATGAATTTAAAAGAGGAAAATTTAAAAATTGAGAGTATTCTTTTTTCATTTTATCTCGGAGTTATACTTGAACTTTACTTTTA
>JAGGVW010000256.1 GCA_021157805.1 bacterium | reverse complement strand
ATCTGAGAAATAACAATTTCTCTTTCCCCTTTTTCAGCCATTGTTGGAAACTGTTTTTTCTTAATTATTTCTCCTTTTTCATCAACCACTCCAGATTTTATAAATGTTCCTCCAAGGTCAATTCCAACTGCTTTCACTTTTTCTCCTCCTTCTTTTTAAAAAATGAAAATTTTTTCTTTTTCTCTTCTTTCTCAGAAGGAGCAGGTGGTTTTTCACCAGATGGAGTAGCAGGAGGAGAAACTGGCGGTTTCTCTACTTCTAACTTTTCTTCTTTTTCTCCTTTCTTTTTCCCGAAGATACCCTTTCTTTCCTTCTTTACAGGTGGTTTAACAGGTGGTTTCTCCTTCTCCATCTCTTCCTTTTTCTTTATTTCTTCATATTCTGGATACACCCCATATTTTTTTACAAGTTCAATAACATTACAATACTGCTGGAAACTTACATCTTTTGGAACTGAGTGGTCTGAATGATAAATATAGCCACCACCTTTTTTTGCAACTTCAAATTTCTTTTTTATTTCTTCTTCAATTTTTGTTGGGTCAGGGTCAGCCATTAACCTAACATCTATCCCTCCCATAAAGGCAAGTTTATCTCCATATTTTTCTTTTAATTCAATTACATCCATTCCTGCTTTCACTTCAAGTGGCTGTAAACAATCAAGGCCAACATCTATAAGAATAGGTATCATTTCCTTTACATTTCCACAACTATGAAGAAAAACCTTCATTCCTTTTGAGTGGAAATATTCAAAAACAATTCTATCTGCCTCATAATGTGTTTTCATATATGTATCAGGAGAAAATAGAAGTCCGTTTTTATAACCCATATCATTGTATAAAAAAGCACCATCAAATTTAAATCCATTTTTCATCATAAGTTCAACCATAACAATTGTAAGTTCAGCCAATGTCATAATCATTTCCTTTACCCAGTCAGGGTCTTCTGCCATTGTGCTTAATAACTGTTCACTTCTTATGTAACTTTGAAGAACATCATAACCATAACCACCTGAATAGCAGCAAAATTTTCCATCTTCATAAGATGCTTTATTTCTTGCCAGTCCGCTTGCCCAGTCAACTCTTGTAAAGTCAGGTTTAAGTCGTTTTTTTATTTCTTTCCAGTCCTCTTTTGTTTTTATAGGCCAGTCAATTATTTCAGGTGTTGTTGAATAATCTCTGTGGTTTTTTCTTTTCCCTCCCTGAAGTGTTGTTGTAATTATGTATTCTTCATTTTTTTCTATAACTTTTACTGGAAATCTTGGAGATGTATCTGCACCAAAAAACTCAAATTCAAACCCGAAATATTCAGCAGGAGTTGTATCTTCAGGTAGTCCTTCTTTATACCATCTTTTTACTGTTGCATCCCATGGGCTGTCCTGAATAGGCACTCTATCAGGAATTTTATGATTTAATGCTCTTAAAACTCGTTCTCTACTTGTCATTTTCTCCCCCTTTTTATTTTTATCTTTCTTTTATTATTACCTAAAATCTCAATTTTTACAAGTATTAAATTATCAGGTAAAAATTTCTTTATTTTTTCTATCCATTCTATAAGGGTAATTCCCTTTCCAATATATTCCTCCCACCCGGTTGTTTCAATTTCTTTTTCGTTTTCAAGACGATAAAGGTCAAAATGGAAAATAGGTATTTTCCCGTTGTATTCGTTTATTAAAACAAAAGAAGGACTGGTAGCAGGAATATTGCAGAGTTTTTTTACAATTCCTTTTATAAAAGTTGTTTTTCCACTTCCAAGTTCACCAGAAAAACCAATTATATCTCCCTTTTTTAATTTTTCAGCAAATTTTTCTCCAATTTTTTCTGTCTCTCTTGCTGACTTTGAAATATATATTTCCCTCATATATTCATTTTACTTTTTATTGAAAAAGAGGTAAAATTTTAATAGGCCTGTTCCGTGCGTGGAGATAAATAGACCTCTTGAGCCAACACTGATAATATTGGGAACCAAGGCCGGGTAGGGCCAACATGCCCGCCAAGTATTGTGGCGGGAAGTTGAAACTATTCGGGGAGGTTCCCACCTCTAAAAGAGGGTCTCAAAGAGGAAATATCTCTGCGGCGGAACGGGCTAATTGTAGAATCTTTTTAAAAGGGGGGACAAGTGAAAAAGTTAATTGGATTTGTAATTATAGTAGGTATAATTTCTGGAGTGTGGTTTAAGTATTCTTCATATGTGAAAAAAGCAAAGGAGGGTGTTCAGGGAAAACCAGAAAGAACAGTGGTAAAGTTTTTAGAAATATCTGAAAACTGGAGCAATATATTGTGGAAAGAAAAAGAAAGAAAAAAAATAATGAAGATAAATGCATTGATGAAAGAGATGAAAAAAGTTGATAAGGAAGATAAAGAAAAAATAGATAAGATAAAAGAAGAACTCGCATCTTTTGGACTGGAAGATCCCTCCTATCTTTTTAAAAACAAAAATTATGGGCTGAGTGCTTTGAATACATTTGTATTATATGAATTCGGCGGATATAAAGTGGGAAAGACAGAAGAAATTGAGAAGAATAAAGCAGAAGTTGAAGTGGAGTTTTATGCCCTTGACTTTATAGGTCTGGGTTCTCTTGCGGAAAAACTAACCAATAAAAAGCAGAGGAGGGGAGAAACTGAAAATATATATTTTCATCTTGAGAAGAAAAGGTATAAATGGTATATTGTCAAAATAGAAGGTCAGATTGGAAGCCTTATAGATGCGGTTTATAACTACAGGAAGTATAGGTAAATGGGATATTACATTTTCTAATTTAACTCCTTCTGAAATATTGATAAAAAAACAAAATGTTGATATAATAACTATCAGTTAAAAAGGGCAGGTGGCCGAGTGGACAATGGCAGCAGACTGTAAATCTGCCGGCGATAGCCTTCGGAGGTTCGAATCCTCCCCTGCCCACTTAGTTTGGAAGTAAAACTGTAGAAGGTATAGAGTTGATGGTTGAAAATTTGGGAAGGAACCAGGATTCGAAGGGAGCCTGTTTACGAATTACGACGGGCAGGAGTAATGAGTAGGCGGGTGGCGACCGGAGGGCTTTGCCCGAAGGCGCCGAATCCTCCCCTGCCCATGGGTTTAGCGGGGTTGGTTTAATGGTAAAACATCAGCCTTCCAAGCTGAGGATACGGGTTCAATTCCCGTACCCCGCTCTAAATAACTTTTTTATAAATTGAAAAACTAAAAAAATCCTGTTATTGATAAAAATCTCAAATTAACAGCAGGATAAAGGAGAAAAAATGAAAATTGAAATAGTAAAAAAATCAGAATTAGGGAAAGAGTTAAATTTTGAAATTGAGAAAAAAATAGTTGACGGAGAGAAAAAGAAAATAATTGAGGATTTAAAAAAAGAAGCAGTAATAGAAGGTTTTAGAAAAGGGAAAGCACCTGATGAATTAGTTGAGAAAAAATATGCTTCTGCAATTCAGGAACAACTTCTCAGAAAGTTGATTACAGATGCGTATGTAAAAGCAATAAAAGAAAATAATCTCAATCCTATTGTCCAGCCAGATGTTTATGATGTAAAGTTTGATGATAATGGAAATCTTCTATTTAAAATTTACATTGAAGAAAAACCAGAAGTCCAGATGAAAAGATATAAAGAAATTCCTGTTAAAAAAGTTAAAGTAGAGCCAGTAAGTGATAAAATGGTTGAGGATGTTCTGAGAGAATGGGAAAAAAGACCTGATATGAAAGCAGCCCTTATTGACCTTGAAAAAAGAAAAGCATGGAAGGAAAAAATCAGACAGCAGTTACAGGACTATGCAAAGGCAAAAGCAGAAACAGAAGAAGAGAAACAGTTATGGAATGGAGTGATGAAAGAAACAAATTTTCCTGTTCCTGAAAAACTTGTTAATGAAAGAGCAATGAAATATACAGAAGAACAACTCAAGAGAATGAATTTAAAAGATAAACCAAAAGAAGAGGTTGAAAAGATAGCAAGAGAAATTTTTGAGAAGGTTAAACCGATTGCTGAAGAAGATGTTAAAAAGTATTTTATTCTTGATAAAATAGGAGAACTGGAAAATATAAAAGTAAGTGAAGAAGAAGTTAAAGAAAGGATTGAACATATAAGTAGAGTTGTAGGTCAACCGTATGAAAAAGTAAAAACTCAACTTGAAAAAGAAGGAAAAATTGAGGATATAAAAGAAGAAATAAAACTTGATAAAGCATATAGAGTTTTGAAAGAAAATGCAAATTTTATAGAAAGAGTAGTTTTACCGGGAGAGAAATAAGGATGAAAAACCAACTTATTCCGTATGTGATTGAACAGACAGAAAGAGGAGAGAGGGCTTATGATATTTATTCACGACTTTTGAAAGACAGAATAATTTTTATAGGAACTCCTATAACTGATAGTGTTGCAAATGTTGTAATTGCTCAATTTTTGTTTTTGCAGAGTGAAGACCCGGAAAAAGATATTCATCTTTATCTTAATACCCCGGGTGGCTCAATAACTTCAGGACTTGCTATTTACGATACAATGCAGTTTGTTTCCTGTGATGTTGCGACTTATTGTATTGGACAGGCAACAAGTATGGGAGCGATACTTCTTGCTGGAGGAACAAAGGGAAAAAGATTTGTCCTTCCTCATAGCAGAGTTATGATACATCAACCATGGGGAGGAGTTGAAGGGACTGCGACAGAAGTAAATATTCATACAAAAGAGATGTTGCGACTTAGAAAAATAGTAAATGAAATTCTATCACTCCATACAGGTCAACCCATTAAGAAAATAGCAAAGGATACAGAAAGAGATTACTTTATGAGTGCGGAAGAAGCAGTAAAGTATGGATTAAGTGATAAAATTATCCAGTCAGAAAAGATAAAGAAAATTTCAGGGAAATGAAAAATGGCTATTGTGAAAAAAAGAAGTATAAAAAAGATAAATCCCTGTATTCCATTAAGAGACCTTGTTATTTTCCCTCATATGGTAGTTCCTCTTCTTGTTGGGAGAACCCGTTCCTTAAATGCTGTTGAGGAGTCGTTGAACAATAATGGATATATAGTTATTGCATTCCAGAAAAATCCTCTTGTTGAAGACCCAGCGATTGATGACCTTTATACAACGGGTGTTCTGGCAAAGGTTATTCAGAGTATTAAAGAACCAAGTGGTGTGATGAAAATTCTTGTTGAGGTGCTTGAAAGAGTCAGGATTAAAAATTTTGTTGGAGATAAAAAATATTATTATGCTTCAATTGAAGTAATTAAAGAAGAAAAGGGAAAGGATAAAGAAACAGAAGCACTTATGAGGGTTGTTCTTGACCTTGTTGAAAATTATATAAATCTTATTCGTTCTGTTCCAAAAGAAATCTATGGGACAATTTCTTTAATAGAAGAGCCATCAAAATTCTGTGATACAATAGCCGGGTATATGCCATTAAAAGTAAAAGATAAGGCAAGAGTTATAGAGACAATCCCGATAAAGGAAAGGTTACGATTACTTATTGAAATTTTCAATAATGAAATAGGAGTTCTTGAAGTTCAGAAAAAAATTCAGGATAAGGTTGTAAAAAAAATAGAAGAAACACAGAAGCAGTATTTTCTTCATGAACAACTTAAAGAAATACAGAAAGAACTTGGGAAAGAAGGAGAAAGTCCTGAAATTTCACAACTTAAGGAAAAAATTTCAAAGGCAAAAATGCCTAAAAATGTGGAAAATAAGGCGATGGAAGAACTTTCGCGTCTTTCTAAAATGATGCCAATGAGTCCTGAAGCGACAGTTGTGAGAACATACCTTGAATGGTTAATAAATTTACCTTGGCAGACCTCTACAGAAGATAATTTGGATATTTCCCATGCAGAGGAAATTTTAAATGAAGACCACTATGGACTTGAAAAAGTAAAAGAGAGAATTCTTGAGTATCTTGCGGTAAAGAAAAAAACAAATTCCTTAAAAGGACCTATACTTTGTTTTGTCGGTCCTCCAGGAGTTGGGAAGACATCTCTTGGAAAGTCAATTGCAAGAGCACTTGGAAGAAAATTTGTGAGGATTTCTCTTGGAGGTATGAGAGATGAAGCAGAAATAAGAGGGCACAGGCGAACATATATTGGGGCTT
>JAGGVW010000246.1 GCA_021157805.1 bacterium | reverse complement strand
ATATTGCACAACCATATTATACCCCTCCAGAATTTGTCAGGAGATGTAAAGCCCTTATCAGATAAGGAATTGGAGAAATTACAAAAAAACTCTCAAATTTTAAAACAATTATTTTTTATTTATAAAGAGTTAAAAAATTAGAAATAGCTGTCCTCTGTCCTTTCTCTTTATATCCAAACCATTCTGCTATCCTCTTTATCTCAAATATTCCAAAGTGTGGATATGCATAGATTACTACTCTATACCAGTCCAACCTATAAAGCCCAATATCTGCTAATTCATCTCCTTCAGTTGCTTCTATCCCAATTGTGTTCTTAAAAGGCAAACAAGGAAAGAGATACAGAAAGTTAATTCTCATGTGGGAATTTCGATTTTATACTATCTTTTTAAAGTTCTACCTCCATTCCATCGTGACCAATTTTTACTTTATTACCGAGATATTTTTTGCTCATGGATAGACATTCTTTTTCTCTATTTTCCAAATCTGGATGGATATGAAGACAAATAATCTTTGAAATCTTCTTTCCCGACAAATATTTAAAGAGTTCCTCTGGCTTAATATGAGCCATCTCTGTGAGTAAAAGGTCTGTCCCATCAATAAAATTCTCTAATTCCTGAACATTTTCAATATCCCCTGTATAAACTATCTTTTTGTTATTTCTTGTAATTATGCAAAAAGAAAAACTATCCATCTGGATATCAGGATGTCTAACTATTACTTTATCTTTCAACCGTGATTTAATATGATTGTTGGGATAAGCGAAAAAACTTATACATTCATCTTCATATACAGGATCAGACTTAATTGGGAGAAATTCTATTTTGAAAGAAAGTATTTCATCCATTAGATACATCATCTCTAAATATTTTTTCACTTTCTCTGTTACTGCTTGTGGAAGAAAGAGTTTAAGAGGCTTTTCTCTTTTTCCCATCAGATGTATTGTCTGGATGAGCATAGGAACTCCTGCAAAATGGTCGGCATCCATATGGGAAATAAAAACAGCTCTAATTTTATTGTAATCAATACCCTTCCTTATCAAAGAAGCACTGCAAGGTTCCCCTGCATCTAAAAGATATACATTCCCATCTATAATGAGAGCAACACATTCATTATACCTATTTTTAGTTGGTATACCAGAAGCAGTGCCTAAAAGATGTATCTTTATTTTCATTTCTTTATATCTCTATTTCTTCTCCTTCTTTAGCCAAAAATAAATGAGAAAAAACTTTTCTGGCTTCAGCAAGAATCTCTTTTTTAGTAGTTAATTCTGTAAATTTACAGACCAAATCCTCTTCGGGTATATTCCTACTTGAGACATGTTTGGCATTAATAGTATCAAGCCGAAAAGCATCACTCCGATAACTTTCTTCTGGAGAAAGAGGAACAAGATTTAAATCCAGAGAAAGTTCAGGAAAACGGAAAATCTGTAAGAATTCTATTTCTTTATTTACCACTTCTTTAAGATGTTTTGAAGGTCCAATAATTGTAAAAGGAACTTTTGAAGAATATTTACCTGCACTTTTCTTAATTCCAAAATAGAAAAGAAGTTGTGGAAGTTCAATATAATGGTCTTGATGTAAATAAGTCAGGATAGGATATCTTATATTAAGCGGGTCAAAACCATATCCACCCATTTTTAACACATTACACCAACCAGTATCCACTAAGATTTTACCATTAATCAAAAAAGAAGCAACTTCAGAACATATATCCGAAATACAGGTTGAAGTGCCAATAAATTTTATCTTCATTTATTTACACTTTTTGTAGATATTTTCTTTTATTATTTTTCGACTTTCAACTCTTTTTGTCCAATCTTCTCAAAATAGATGACCCACTATTATTTCAATTAATTCTGTATATTTTCCTAATGTTTCTTTCAGTTTCACTGCTGGTGATTTCATTCCTGATTTAAATTCTTTCTATCTTTGTCATCCACCAACTTCTCCTTCACAAATCATCGAGTCTGATATAGTATTTAAATAATTTATCTCAAATCCATAGTAAAGTAAAGAGGCAGAGGAATACTTAAGGACTTACAAGTTTTTAAATCAATATAACTTTTAATAGATTGAGGAAAAAAATAAATTTTTCTAATCTGGTAAGTTCACTTATTCCTGATGGACTACTGAAATAGACAAAAGATAGAAATCTGAACAAATAAATCTGTGCTTTTTTAAAACTTAACTTCTGGTGGTTTTTCTGCTCCAGCAATTGCTTTAAAATATGGTTTCTCCATATCAAATCCAAAAAGACGGGCAAATAAGAAAGTTGGAAATGTTTTAACAATGCTATTGTATTCTTTAACTGCCTGGTTATACTTCCTTCTTTCAACAGCAATTCTGTTTTCAGTCCCTGCAAGTTCATCTTGAAGAGCAAGAAAATTCTCATTTGCTTTAAGTTGGGGATAATTTTCAACAACAAGCAGCAGTCGCGAAAGTGCTCTTTCAATTTGTCCTGCTGCAACTTCTTTTTCTTTAACTGATTTTGCACTCTGCCATTTTGTTCTTGCTTCAGTAACTTTAATAAAGACATCTTTTTCATGCTTTGCATATCCTTTTACTGTTTCAACCAGGTTTGGAATAAGGTCTGCTCTTCTCTGGTAAACATTTTCCACCTGTGCCCATGCTTCTTTTACTTTCTGGTCAAGCTGGACAAGATGATTATACTGATATTTCAAATATCCAAAAATTATAATAACAATAGCAACTATTATTCCCAATATAATTCCTTTTTTCATATCTTTCCTCCTTTGTCTATTAATCTTATAACATTTGAAAGAAAATTAAAATGTTGTTTTGCAATTTTTTTAAGTTCTTCTTTACTTATTCTTTCCTTCTTTTTTTCTGCCATTTCAATTTTCCCAAAGTATTCAGGGGGAGTAATTTTCTCTTCTGTTAAAAGGTCTATATCTTTCAAAATTAGTTTAAGATTTTTTATTGAGTTTGAGAGAAGAAAAAGCAAGTCCCTTTCAAATAAAAGTCCCTGTTGAAAACTTAAATAATTCTGTTTGCTTTCTCTTTCAAGTTGAACCCTTAAATTCTCTTCTTTTACAGTTATTTTTTCTGTTATATCATCACCAAACACAACTATATGATTTTCTTTTATGTCTTTCCATTCCACCGGAAAAACATCTGATGAACTTGAGAGAAACCAGTCAGTGAAAAAGAATACCCTAATCATATTTTTAATGGCTATTTTACTCAAATTGTTTTTTATCTTTTCAATTTCATCATAATCAACTTCATTTACAACAGCAATCATATTTATATCTGACATACCTTCTTTATAATTTCCTTTTGCAATACTTCCATAGACAATACAACTTTTAAGTTTTTCTCCAAGTGTCTCTTTAAGTTTTTTTACAAAGTTGTTTATTTTCTCTTTTGTTTTTTCTTCCATTTTATCCTCCCTTTCATTCAGAACCAACTTCTTCAAAAATTACCAGCCACCACTTGCTCCACCTCCACCACTGCAACCACCTCCAAAGCCACCAAAACCACCTGATGAAAAACCACCACCAGATGAAGTGCCTGAATATCTCCCGGGACTCCCTAAGAAAACAGGCCAGTACTGTCTCCATCTATTTCCATAATATTTTTTAAGACGTCTTTGAAAAATTGGTAAAAAAGTTGCTGAAACGAAGAAAAATATAAAGTTAAGGAAAAATGGTATCATCATAGATAAAAGAAGAAAAAATTCTCCTGATGGATTTGATTTATTAAGAAGATATAAAATTAGAAGAATCCCAATAATAAATCCCTGAAATATTACTCCAAGAACTCCAAGAACACCGAAAGCAAAAAAGATTAAAAACCCAAACCATAAGAATAAAAATGAAGCAGGTGGAGGAGGATTTTTCTTTTCAACAAGTGGCACTTTTTCTCCTCTTGTAAGTTTATCAATTACTTCAATTGCTTTTTTAATTCCCCTGTAATAATTTCCCTTTCTGAATTCAGGTGCCATAACCCTTCTTATAATCCTTCCGCAAGTTGCATCTGTCAGATATGGTTCAAGTCCATATCCAACTTCAATTCTTATTTTCCTTTCAGTTAAACTTATCAGAATTAAGACACCGTTATCTTTACCTTTTTTCCCTATTCCCCAGATATTGAAAAGTTCATTTGAGAATTCTTCAAGATTTTTTCCTTGAAGTGACTTTATTATAACAATAACAATTTCATTTGTTGTTTCTTTTTCAGTTTTTTCAAGATACCTATCTATATTTTGTCTTTCATTAGGTTTTAATATGCCTGCATAATCGTTGAGAAAGCCAGTTGGTTTTAACTCTACTTTTGAAAAAATAAAAGAAGAAAAAATAAAAATAATAGAAAACAATAATTTTTTCATAGAAATATTATAGCACTTAAATTTCAAAATATCTACTTAAAAAAGGAAAAGAAGTGATTGAAAAACTTCTCAACATTTATACCAAAAGCAACAAACTTTGTTCCATTTTTATCTTCTCTAAAATCTGTCATACCGAGGATATCTTTTTTCTCAATTTCTACATTAACAAATCCCTTTTTAAAACTTAATATATCATTGGTGAAAATAGAACAGGCACTAACAATATCGTGGAATGTTACATACTCTCTTTTTTCAAACCATACTTCGGCAAATTCTAATACTGTTGAAAGCAATGGATTTTTTTTGAATAATTCTCTTACCTTATCTCTATGCAATCTTGCCTTTAGTGTAACATCAAGCCCGATATAGTGAGAAATTATCTCTGCTTTATTTACAATATAAAAAGAATGTGGGTCACACATAATGTTCCATTCTACTTTCTTTTCTTTATTAAAAAAACATCCAGCCATTGAATAAAAACCTTTGAGAAGAAAAGGTATCTGTGGGTCAACTTTAAAGAGGAAAGCAGCATTTGTTAAAGGACCGATGGTTAAAAGCGTTATCTGATTTGGATTTTCTCTTATTGTCTTTCTCATAAATTCAATTGCTTCTCCGTAAGGATAATTTTTTCTATAGGTAAATTTTGATAGTGCTTTTGCCTGAGAGACATCTTTCTGTTTTTGCTCAATTAGAAAAGGTTCTTCTGCTCCTGGAAGTATTGTTATATTCTTCCCTGCTTTTTTACATATAACATCTGCTATCTTACACCTTTCCTCTGCTTTTCCTGAAACAGTTGTTATCCCCACAATTTCACACTCAGGATTAGAAAGTAAATAGGCAAGAGCAATGGCATCGTCAATATCAGAACCAATATCTGTATCAAGCAAAATTTTTTTCTTCATTTTATTTCTCCAATTTTTCCATTACTTCCTTAAAAATTTCATAAGATTTTTCGTCAAAGAGAACAAATCTTATCTTCTTTACTGATTTTAATTCTGGGGTTTTTTCAATAACTGCTTTTATTGAAACATCGGCTGCTTCTTCTACTGGATAACCAAAAATACCTGTTGAAATGGCAGGAAAGGCAATTGATTTTACCCCTTTCCTATCAGCAACTTCTAAACTGTTTTTGAAACATTCAGCAAGTTTTTCTGCTGGATTTTTTTCTTCTGAATAGACGGGTCCGAGTGTATGAACAACATATTTATTTGGTAAATTATAAGCACCTGTTATAACTGCTTCTCCTGTTTTTATAGGAGCAAGTTTCTTACATTCTTCATAAAGTTGAGGTCCTGCTTTTCTATGAATTGCTCCTGCAACACCTCCACCAGGGGCAAGGTAAGCATTAGCAGCATTTATAATTGCTTCAATATCTCCTTGTTCTGTAATATCACCTTTTAAAATTTCAATTTCAATATCTTTTATTTTCATTTCTTACTCCATTTTTATAATTTCTGTGAATAATGGATTGACTTTACAAGTTCTTTAAATCCATGCTTTTTATACATATTCTGGGCTGGAATATCAATTTCAAGTGTTGATACAATAGCAATTTCCATGCCATTCTTTTTCATCTCTTCAAGGACCTTTTTGTGAAGAGAAGAACCTATCCCTTTTCCTCTATATTCTGGTAAAACACCATTGTTTCCAACAATTCCAACTTTTCTTTCATAATCAAGTGAGTAAGTTGCATACCCGACAATTTTTCCATCCACTTCAGCAATAAAAACATACTCAGGATGGTTTTTACAGTATTTCTCAATCTCTTCTTTTTTATATTCCCACCAGTTTTTCCCGCAAATTTTACCATGCCTTCTCTCCAGTAGTTCTGCAATTGTGTAACCTTTCCATATTTTTTCAGTCATATCAGCGATTTTTTCAGTATCTTCTTTTTTTGCCTTTCTTATTTTTATTTCCATTTTTTTCCTTTTCGTATAATATAATAATATACAATTTTTGTTAAAAAATTTAAAATATAAGGAAAGATGGTATTTGCAAAAATTTTAAATTAATATATAATCCTTACATCAAAAAAAACTTTTTAAAATTAAAAGGAGGAGAGAATGAATGTAGTGCTTGTTATATTTGATAGTTTAAGAAAAGATTGTGTAGGATGTTATAAAGAAAATCCGTCGTGGGGAAAAGTAGAAACGCCATTTTTTGATAAATTTTCGGAAGAATCACTCATTTTTGATAGGGTTTACCCTGAATCACTACCTACTTTACCAATGAGAAGAGCAATATATACAGGAAAGAATGTTTATCCTTTCAGGAATGCTAATTTTAAATTAAGAGGTGATTTTGTTGGCGCTTTTGGATGGGGGCCAATTCCAGAAGACCAGGATACAGTTTCAGAAGTTTTACAGGAAAAAGGATATAGAACCTGTCTTATTTCGTCTGTTTACCACCAGTTTAAACCATCAAAAAATTTCTGGCGTGGGTTTGACCAGTGGGAATTTGTTAGAGGAAAAGAAAATGATATGTTCAAAAGTGGTCCAGAACCATCAGAAGAATTGATTAAATATTATTCACCAATTGAAGGACTTGAGAAAAGTAAATTGCTCAAAAAAGTTCTTATTAATACTCAGAACTGGAAAAAGGAGGAAGATTATCCTGTTGCTCAAATTATGATAAAAGCGGCAAACTGGCTTGAAGAAAATAAAGATGCTGAAAAACTTTTCCTTGTTCTTGAAAGTTTTGACCCTCATGAACCATGGCAGGTTCCAGATTTCTACAGTAAAAAATATTTCAAAAAGGAAGTTAATTTTGACCAGATACTTTCTATCTATGGAGATGTTTCTTATTGGCCTGAAGATGTTTTGAAAAAAACACAGGCAAATTACAGTGGGTTGGTGTGTATGTGTGATAGGTGGTTTGGGTATTTATATGAAAAACTTAAGAATATGGGACTTCTTGAAGATACTTTAATAATTTTAACAGCAGACCATGGACATTCAATAGGAGATAAAAATTTTATGGGAAAAAGAGGATATCCATCAAGTAGAGAGGTTTATGATATTCCACTTTTAATAAGACATCCAGAAGGGAAAGGGAAAGGTGAAAGGAGTGATATTCTTATAAACCATACAGATATAACAGCGACAATTTATGAACTTTGTGGAATTACTCTTCCATTTGAAATAGATGGAAAACCATTCTGGAAAAAGGCGTTAAATGGAGAAGAAATAAGAGACCATGTAACAGTTGCCTGGGGACCATCAATTACAGTTGTTCATAAAAAGTGGTATATGAATTGTCTTGTTGATGGGAAAGGACCATTTCTTTATGACCTTGAAAAGGACCCCAATCTTGAGAAAAATATTGCTGACGAGAATGAAGAAGTAGTTAACCTTTTATTTTCAAAAGGGATAGAAGATGCTAAAGGGGAAATACCTGATTTTGTTATGGAATCGGCGAAAAAATCAGAAGTTTCTCCTGGTTGCAGTCCAATAGCTGCAAGAAAAACTCAATAAAATGGAAAAGACAAAAGGGAAACTGGAGAGAAATAAATAGTTTTTTAATATTTTATTTCAATTACACACATTAAAGAAGCAGTAAAACTTACCCAAACCCTCCTGCAAAATTTCCAATGTTTAAAATTTTAAAGTTAAAATTTTTATAAAAGTCATTTTTAAAGTATAATAAAGAAAACTTTTAACGGATTTAAAAAGGAGGGTGAAATGAAATTTTCAGGAATAAGTGATGAAGCAGGGCAGGCAATTGAAATGCAAATAAAAGCGCATAAAGAACTTGGATGGGAATATATGGAGTTGAGAAATGTTGATGGAGAAAATCTGACAATGATGAGTGATGAAAAATTTGAAGAAGTTTATAGAAAGGTCAATGAAAGTGGCCTTAAAGTTTCCTGTTTTTCAAGTTGTATTGCAAACTGGGCAACAAGAATTTCAGGTGATTTCCAGAAAGATATTGATGAACTTAAAAGGGCTATTTCAAGAATGAAAAAATTTAATACAAAATTTATAAGAGTTATGTCCTGGCCCAATGATGATAAAAACCCGTGGCCAGAGGAAAAGTGGACAGAAGAAGTTATAAGAAGGATGAAAGAACTTGCTAAAATTGCCGAAGATGGAGGAGTAATTCTTGCTCATGAAAATTGTAGTGGATGGGGAGGACTTTCTCCTGAAAATTCTTTAAGATTACTTAATGAAGTTAACTCTCCTGCCTTTGTTCTTCTTTTTGATACAGGGAATGTAATAGCACATACAGATATTGATACCTGGGATTTTTATATAAAAATTAAACCATATATTAAATATGTTCATGTAAAGGACTATAAAGCAGATAAAAGTGGAGCAACATTCCCGGGGGAAGGTGCATCAAAAGTAAAAGAAATTCTTACAGACCTTAAAAATTCTGGATATGATGGTTTTGTTTCCATTGAACCACACATTGCAAGTGTTGTCCATGAAGGAAAAGTTGGAGATGCAGAGTTATCTTACAGAACTTATGTTGAATATGGAAAGAAATTGATGGTTTTGCTCGGTTTGTGAAAATGAAAGTGGTTGTTCAGAGAGTTAAGAGAGCATCTTTATTTGTTGAAAAAAATTACAGTGGTGAAATTGGAAAGGGGGTTGTTGTTCTTGCTGGATTTAAAAAAAATGATGGAGAAAAGGAGATAAAATATATTGTGGATAAAATATATAATTTGAGAATTTTTGAAGATGAAAATGGGAAGATGAACTATTCAATAGAAAAAATTAAAGGTGAAATAATGGTTGTTCCTCAATTTACTCTTTATGGAGATGTTTCCCATTCCAACAGACCTGATTTCGCAAAAGCAGAAGAATTTTCAAAAGCAAAAAATCTTTTTGAGATGTTTGTTGGTGAAATGAAGAAAAAGGGAGCAAAACTTTTATGTGGTAAATTCGGAAAGAAAATGCTTGTTCAAATACATAATGATGGACCTGTTACAATAATAATAGAAAAATAGTTTATGGATAAAAGTTATAAAAATAAAGAGGTGGTAATTGATACATCAACTTCTTGGGTTTATATTGGGACATTGAAAGAAGAAGATGACATTTATTATATCCTTAATAACGCAGATGCTTTTGATATCGGTGAGACATCTTTAAGTAAACACGAATATCTTATAATGGTAAAGAAAGATGGTATTGTGCCAAATAGAAGAAAAATTAAAGTTTTAAAATCAAAAGTTGTTGCAATTACACTTCTTTCTGATATACTTGAGAAATAATGGAAAGATTACGGGCAGTTTTGTTCGGCTTTATCTCAGGTATGGTTGTTTATTCAGGTATTGGTTTTTACTTTACAAGAAAGATTAAAATTGGAAAGAGATACAGGAAGAAACTTATGCTGTTTTCCGCTCTTTTGATTATTTCAATAATTTTAAAAATAGTATTCAAATGAAAAAAGAGAAAAAAGAAAATCTGATTTTCAAAAAAAATTTTTATGAGAGGATTCTTAAAAAGAAAAAGGGCTATTATGAAGTTCTTTTAATTCTCTCCGTTATTTATTCAGAACTTGGGCAATATGAAAAAGCAATGGAAGTTGACAAAAAAATTGTTGAAATTTCTCCTTATGACCCCATTTCTTATTATAACCTTGCCTGTGATTATTCTATCCTGGGAGATATAGAAAAAAGTGCAAAATGGTTAAGATATGCTATAAATCTTGGCTATAAGGACTTTAAATATATGGAAAAAGACCCTGATTTAAAAAATGTAAGAAAGACATCTCTCTATAGAGAAATTCTGAAAAAGGCAGGCATAACATAAATGAAAAGTTTTTTTTATATAGTGGCGAAATTACTTGGAATATTTCTTTTTAAAATTTTCTTTAACTGGGAAGTTAAAGGGGGAAAATATATTCCCAAAAAAGGTGGATTTATAATTGCTTCAAACCATTTAAGTTATCTTGACCCTCCAGTTATTGGTGTTGCTTCTCCAAGAAAGTTGCGTTATCTTGCCAAGTCGTCACTTTTTAAAATCCCTGTTCTACGCTTTCTAATGAAAATTTATGGGGCAATACCAATTGAGAGGGAAAAAGAATACTCAATTTCTATAAGAAAAGGGCTGGAAATTTTAAAGAATGGGGAAGGACTTGTAATTTTCCCTGAAGGAACAAGAAACCCGAAAGGAGAAGTTAAAATACCAAAAAAGGGTGTTGCATTTCTCGCATATAAAACAGGTTTGCCTGTGATACCTGTAAAGATTAAAGGAACTGAGAAAGCTCTTTCTGTTGGAGGGAAATTTATAAAACCAGCGAAAGTAAAGGTTGTTTTTGGACCACCTGTTAAAGTTGAAAATAATAATTACCTCAATCAGGCAAACAGAATAATGGATTTGATAAAAAAACTTAAATGAAAAAGATAATAATAGCCAGGGATATTGGTTTTTGTTTTGGAGTTAGAAGGGCTGTTAAAATGGCAGAAAAAATTCTTGAGAAAAATAAAAATCTGGTAAGCATAGGAGATATAGTTCATAATCCAGTCGTTATGGAGAAACTTATTAAAAAGGGGTTGAAGGTTTATAAAGAAGAGAAAGAAATTAAAAAAGGCCCTTTTATAATAAGGTCCCATGGTTTGTCTCCTTCCAAAATAAAAAAACTTAAAGAAAAAAAGATAGAAATATATGATGCGACCTGCCCCTATGTTAAAAAAGTTCATCATTTAATAGAAAAACTGGACAGAGAAAATT
>JAGGVW010000134.1 GCA_021157805.1 bacterium | reverse complement strand
GCAATCTGGTCTGCTGTTACTGCTGCTCTTGGAATTTCAATCATTGTTCCAACCATATATTTCACTTTTACTCCATATTTTTTCATAACTTCTTCTGCTACTTTTACAACCACTTCTTTTTGATTTTTTAACTCGTTAACGTTTCCTACAAGAGGTATCATTATTTCTGGTATAACTTCAACCCCTTCTTTTGCAAGTTCACAGGCAGCTTCCATAATTGCTCTTGTCTGCATTTCTGTAATTTCAGGATAGGTTATTCCTAATCTACAACCACGATGACCAAGCATAGGATTGAATTCATGTAGTTGTTCCACTCTTGCCAGTATTTTTTCTTTCTCTTCTATCTTTTTCTGGTCTTCACCTTTTTCTTTCATCAAAGCAATTTCTACCATAAGTTCTTCTCTCTTGGGTAAAAACTCATGCAAAGGAGGGTCAAGAGTTCTGATAATAACAGGAAGTCCTGCCATTTCTTTAAATATCCCCTTAAAGTCATCTTTCTGGAAAGGTAAAAGTTTATCAAGTGCTTTCCTTCTCTCTTCTTCTGTTTCTGCCATTATCATTTCCTGGACAATTGGTAACCTTTCAGGAGCAAAAAACATATGTTCAGTTCTACAAAGTCCAATACCTTCTGCTCCAAATTCCCTTGCTTTTCTTGCATCAGGTGGTGTGTCAGCATTTGTTCTCACTCCTATCTTTCTAATTTCATCTGCCCATTCCATCAATTTTTTAAATCCTCCTGTTATCCCTGCTTCAACCGTTGGAATTTGGCCAACCATAACATTCCCTGTTCCACCGTCAATTGTAATCCAATCACCTTCTTTTATTTCTTCATCATTAACTTTTATAACTTTGTTTTCTTCATCAACCAGAAGTTCTCCACATCCAACAACACAGGGTTTTCCCATTCCTCTTGCAACAACAGCAGCATGGGAAGTCATACCTCCTCTACTTGTCAAAATCCCCTTCGCTGCATTCATACCGTGAATATCATCTGGAGATGTTTCAACCCTTACTAAAATAACAGGTTCTTCTTTCGCTTTTCTTTCTGCATCATCAGCAGTAAATACAACTTTTCCACTTGCTGCTCCAGGAGAAGCAGGAAGTCCTTTAGCAATTGGTTCAACTTTTACCTCTGGGTCAATTATAGGATGGAGCAACTGGTCAATTTGTGATGGTTCTACTCTCATTATCGCTTCTTCCTTTGTAATCAACCCTTCTTCAACCATATCAACTGCTATTTTTACCGCTGCCAGAGGTGTCCTTTTTCCTGTTCTTGTTTGAAGCATATAAAGTTTTCCTTTCTCAATTGTAAATTCAAAATCCTGAACATCTCTGTAATGTTTCTCAAGTCGCTCGGTGATTTCTTTCAACTGTTTATAGACCTCTGGCATTTCTTTTTCAAGTTCACTTATCGGTTTTGGAGTCCTTATTCCTGCAACAACATCTTCTCCCTGAGCATTTGTAAGATACTCTCCATAAAATTCTTTTTCTCCTGTAGATGGGTTTCTTGTAAATCCAACCCCTGTTCCTGAATCATCTCCCATATTTCCAAAAACCATAGTTACAATATTTACAGCAGTCCCAAGGTCATCAGGGATTTTATTTATTTTTCTATATGTTATTGCTCTTGGATTATTCCATGATTTAAAAACTGCTTCAATTGCCATTTTCAACTGTTGCATTGGGTCCTGAGGGAAATCTTCTCCAGTTTCTTCTTTGTAAACCTGTTTGAACTTTTCAACAAGGTCTTTTAAGTCATCAGCGGTTAATTCAGAATCGTATTCAACTCCTCTTTCTTTCTTTTTCTCCTCAAGATATTTCTCAAATTTATTTTTATCAATACCCATAACAACATTTCCGAACATCTGAATAAATCTTCTATATGCATCATATGCAAACCTTTCATCACCTGAATTTTTAGCGAGTCCTTTAACAACTTCATCATTAAGCCCAAGATTTAATATTGTATCCATCATACCTGGCATAGAAATTTTTGCCCCGGATCTGACAGAAACAAGAAGTGGATTCTCAGTAGAACCAAATTTTTTTCCTGTAACTTCTTCAAGTTTTTTTAGATACTCATTCAACTGCTGGTCAAAGTCATCTGGAAATTTTCCGTTGTGTTGATAATAATAAGTGCACATTTCTGTTGTAATTGTAAAACCCGGCGGGACTGGAATTCCCGCATTAGTCATTTCAGCCAATCCTGCTCCTTTTCCACCAAGTAAATCCTTCATATCTCCTCTTCCTTCGGCTTTCCCTCCTCCAAAAAAATAAATATATTTTCCCATCAGTTCCTCCTTTTATTTACAGGAAATATTTGATTATGTAGTTAAATATAATACCTTTATTTTATTTATATATCAAGTCCATCTATATAAAAATTTCTCTATGTGGGAATCTATCTTTTTCAAAAATTCAATATGCTTTGAAAATTCACCAACTTCAAGTAAATTATGAGAATCAGAACCAAGAGAAATTTTAATTCCCTTTTCAACACATTTTTCAAAAAATAATGGGTCTGGCTGATTGGTATGAAAATTCAATTCAGCAGCTACATTATAATCTCTTAAAATTTTTATAACATCACCATAAATATCTTTCGGAACTTCTATTTTATTTCTAAGAAAAAACCTCAAAGGATGAGCAAGAATGTCAATGTTGTTTTTACAAAGAAACTCTGTAAATTTCAAAAATCCTTCTTTAATCTTCCTTTCGCTAACCATATACTCGTCCGGAATAAAATGAACTGCACCAAGTAAATAATCAATTCCTTCTCTATCCTCTGGTAAGAGTGTTATATTACCGTTTTTATCACTCTCAACTTCCATACCAACTTTAACATATCCATTCCTAAGAGGGAGTATTTTCTTTTTAAATTCATCCATCCTATCTTTTTTTTCTTTTTTTGCCTTATAAAGAATGTCAACACCATCAACAAATTTGTAATGCCAGTAATCATCAGGAGATAAATAAAGATGCCCTGAATGTTCTGTTAAAACAAGTCCATCAAGACCAAAAAGTTTTGCTCTTTCAATATTTTTTTT
>JAGGVW010000157.1 GCA_021157805.1 bacterium | reverse complement strand
TCTCTAAATCCACTTAAAAAGAAGTATCCAATAACAAATTTTGCCCTCTCTGAAGAGTTTAAAATTTCCTTTACTGCTTCAGACAATCTAAAATTCCTGTTATCAATAATATCCGCCATCTTTACCTCTCTTTATTAGAATTTTTAGTTACTGAAACAATTCTCTGAAACAAAAGTTTGTTAAACAAGTTTTTGTCTAAAAGATTTCTATGAGCAATTAAAATTACAAGGATATTTGATGTAGATTCTTTAAACAGAAAAAACACCCTTAGTGGATATTTTTCGATCTTTTTCCTATACTCAAATATGGCAGGATAAAAATTATTTGTTATTAAGCATCTGATTAACTTTTTAGGTGTCCCTTTTACAACCTTCACCTTTTTGCTCTCTATCCTTGGAAGATCTGTTAAAGTTTGGAGCTCCTCTAAGATCGAAAAAATTTTTCTTTTAAGACCTTCATTTTTCTTTACAATTTTATCAAAGTCTCTTTCAGCACTTTTGGAAATTCTAATAAAGTTTCCCACCTTATTATTTAGATACCTTTTTTCTTTTTAAATTCAGAAAGAGAGATAGCATTCTCCTCTTCTTTTTTAAGATTTTTTATTCTCTTCTCAAGCTCTCTTTCAATATAAAATTCAAACAATATATCTTTTAATATTCTATCGTTAATAACATTTAAAGGAAGTATAATAGAAACAGGCTTCCCTCTTTTCTCAATTATCTGAATTTTCCCCTCTTTTTCTACCTCGTTAATTAACTTAGAAAAATAAGTCTTTGCTTCTCGTATTGACCACTTTGAGCCAACATTTAATTCTTTTTCTCTTAAAAAATCTAACATCTATATCACCTCCATTGTAGTCACATTAGTAACTACAACTTAATTGTATATTATTTTCAAGAATTGTCAAGGTTTGACTATTAAACTATACTTCCATAGTTTTTACGATATACCAGAACTTATTATTTTCTATTTTTTCTTGTTCGTCTTCATTAAAATCAAATAGATGATAAATATTTGAAGTATCTGCTTTATTCCCTTCTGTTATATTTCCAAGCACTAAATCTTCGTCTAACAGATTAAACACTATTTTTTCTCTTAATCTAAGCCTCGGTGTCCCTTTATTTATAGGTATCTCAATTATCCCATAAGCATCAAGTTCATTGTTTTTCCACCTATAAATTTTTCCTTCAACCTTCCGTACCTTTTCTAAAATATACTTCTTAAATAATTTAAGAGAATCATCATAACCTTTTAAAAAGTTCTTAAAGCAACCAGACAAGTAATCAACTATTTGAATCCCGACTGAATGATGAGATATTTCGAAATTTAGCGAATCTTTACTATTTTTGTACTCTCTATAAGCATCACCTTTCTTAATTAACTCAGCATATGCATTTTGAAATAGTTTCTCTAAACTTTTCTCGTGATCAAAGAAAAAACAAACAAAAGAATCATGGTCTCTGCAATCCATATCAATTCTTTGAATATGTATATGTAAGTGTTCTTTAAACAACTCGGTTTTTTTATTGTTTTTCAAATCATTTTCTAAAGAACATGTGTATAAAACTTTTGTTGATTCACATTGATTCAATAATTCAAATACACCCTCGATAAAGCTAAGCAAATCTTTGAAATTTACATATTTAAGGAACTCCTTCTTCTTGCTAATTCCTTTTTCTTTACCTTGTTCCATTTTCTTCTTTAACCATAAATCTTGATATTTTATCTCCGTATCTAACAATAGATATTTGCCTAAAATTTTGTCTTTAATCTCATAAAATTTTTCTTTGAGATCTCTATACTCAAAAGAATCTATTACCAAACTTCCTCTGATATAAATTTCCTTTTGCTTTTCATCTGCAGTTTCATCAGAAAATGCAAATAAAGTTTTTCCTTCTTTTATCATTTTTTGAAACTCCTTGCTTTGTCTAATCTGGATTTTACGAGTTCTGCTACTGACCAATAGACTTCTTTTCTTTCCTCTTCTGTAAGCCCGATGGCATCAAAAACAATGTCATCAAGTGCTTTTCTATCTGGCAGAGGATTTGGTTCCTGCTCTCTTATGGGTTTATTCTTGTTAAACCCGAGTTCTGTAAAGAGGGAGCAAACTTCCATATTAATATTAATTGTTGAAGCGGGTAAAAATGTTGGATTAATTATTAAAACAGATGTATAAACGCACACATCGATATCAGATATAGCTTGAGCTCCTGTCAACTGTCTTGATGAAACTTCTATAAATAATCTAAATACTAGAGAATTGATGACTGTAAAAAATTGGTATTTTGGATCTGCCTTTTTGAGATAAACTTCATAAAGAATCTTGTCGGCTAAATACTTCTTATTTATCCATAGAGCGAATCTCTCTCCTACTTTTGAAGAAACAATAAAATCACTGATTTTTCTCTTTCCCAAATCCCACCACCTTTTTCTGCTCCTGCAGGTTGGTCTTTTATGGAAACCCATCTTTTCTCCCCATTTTATATAATCAAGGACAAAAGCATCTTCTCTTTTTAGTTCAGTTTTTGACTTGTGGCACATTAAAACTTTATATTTTAAATCTTCTTCTCTAACAACTATTGTCTTTAATTCTCTTGGACTTTTTATAACTGGTTTTAGATACTCCTCTTCAATAAGCTAGTAATCACCATTTTTGGTTTTTACAACCCTCAAACCAGCTTCCTTTATCTCTTTTATACTGTTGAATCCCCTGTTATTCTTTATCTCATCCTTTATTTCCGAGAATTTTATCTTTCCCATAGTTATCAAACCTTTGCTTTAGTTTTTCTGTTTCTTTTTAGAAGATTTACAATCTCTTCAAACTTATTTAAGATTTTATTCTCCACTTCTTTCATTCCCACCTTTTCCGATAGTAAGCTCACAACAAGTTGATTTAAACTTACTCCTTCCTTCTCTGCAAGTTTGGAGAGTTTCCTATGCAAATACTTTGGCAGTCTTACAACAAATTTTCCACTATACTCCTTCATGGATTCTGGAAGAGGAACTTCTATATTTTTCTCAATAGCAACCTCAAACCAGCCTCTCATAGCTTCACGAATTAAGTCCCATACTTCCTCTACAGATTCCCCCTCTGTCATACATCCAGATAGTTCAGATACCTCTGCAAAATATCTTCCATCTTCTTTAATTATATTTATTTTGTAAGGTAAACTCATATAATAGTCAATTTTATCCTTTATTTCATTTCTCTCCAAAGTTTTTCTCATACCATTCCTCCAATCTGAGTTTTTCTACAAATCTTTTAATATACACTCTCTTTACCTTCTTATTATGGACAGGCAAAGTTATTATATTCTCATCTTTTACATAAATATGATGGCTTCCCTTAATCTTTACTCTTTTCCATCCAAAATATTCAAGCACTTTTTCTAAATCACTTATCCTTGCTTCTGAAGGATTAGAAATTAGCTTTTTTACAAGCTTTTCAAACTTCAACCTCTTCTCCTATGATATCACATATAGTATCATTGTCAAGCATCTTCAATATCATCAGTTATATCTTCCACATAGAAGAATTCGTTTGCACCTGTTGTAAATCCTCTCTTTACCTCTGCAATATCTCCAAGTTTTACAAATTTCCCTTTCCCTTTTTCAAGTATTGTAAAGAATATATCTGGAGCTCTCAGATACTTTCCACCCCATTTTCCACCTTCATATTTACCCCGTAGAAGTTTCTCTTCCTCACTTTCACCACCTTCAATCCCATCAAGAAGTAAATCCTTTTGTGATATTGGAAAAACTCTAAAATCTTTGTTTTTGAATATCTTCTCTTTAACACCATCAATCAGTATTTCATTTTCAATGGAAATTACATCCTCAAAGGGTTTCTTAAAGAGAATAAATTTTACAATATTTTTAAGTACATCTTGTCTTTTATCAGGTTTGTTTATAAGAACGATTACCGTGTTAACATCTGCCTCTTTGAAAGTTCTTGCTACTTGATTGTCTATAATTTTCTTTATTTCAAAGTTTCTCACGAGGAATTCCTGAAGCTCCTTACCATATCCCACATCAAGCCATGAATTTGAGTTGATAAAACAGAATGTTCCTCTTTCGTTTAAAAGGGAAAGTGATAGGAAATAGAAGTACACATAAAGATCACTTCTTCCACTTACATTAACGCTCCAGAGTTTCCTTACCATCTCTTTGAGTTTCTTTTTGTATTTATCTCTCTCGGTTTTTGTTGTATTCTCTTCTGATAAAAGTGGAGGAGAGATTTCTTCCTGTCTAACATAGGGTGGATTTCCAATCACAATATCAAATCCACCTTTATTTAAAAATACATCTGAAAAGTCAATATCCCATAGGAAATAATTTTTCTGTTTTGTCTTTAAATTCTCAAATTCATTCTTTAATTTTTCCAGTTCTTCTTTAAGGGATTCTCTTTCTTTATCCATTTCTTCAATTCTTCTTTCAAATTCTTCTCTCTCCTTTCTATCCTCGCCAAACATTTTTTGTTTTCTTGAGTAGTTATCCCACTCATCTTTCATTTTGTTTGAGATTCTTTTTATCTGGTTTTCTATCTCCTTTCTCTTAATGTTGTATATAGAAAAAAGTAGTTCTTCTTCCAATTTGTTTATCTTTTCTTTACTGCCCCCAAGACCACTATAGAATATTTCCTTCTCTTTCCTAATCTCATTAACCAACCTTTTAATCTGTGGAGGAATTCTCTCCTTCTCTCTTAAGGAAATTTCTTGACCGTAAATCTCTTGAATAAGGCTATCTCCCTGTCTTATCTTAAAAGAAAGATTGGGAAGCAATGGTTTTGAGTAAATATCAATTTCATTCTTATCAGCATCTACAATTAGATTTAACCATAACCTTAATTCAGCAACCCTTACAGCCCACTCCATTACATCTACACCATAAAGAGAATCCTTTATTATCTTTTTCCTTAAATCAAAAATTTTTCCTTCTATACCAAGATTTTTTATAAGATTCACAAGAATATTCATGCTTCTTACAAGAAAGGAACCAGAACCAACGGCAGGATCAAGAATTTTTATGTCATTTAGAAGCATTCTTAATTCATACTTTTCGTCTTCTGTTAACTCGCTGTTCTCTTCCCCCTCTGAGAATACAAATTTTATTATCTTCTCTCTTTCTATCTTAGAATTTCTAATAAGATATTCACTTAAAGAGAGTTTTATCATGTAGTCAATTTCAATTCTCGGCGTATAAAATATTCCTGCTTTGTGTCTTTCCTTCCTCTCTTCACCATGAACAAGAGATTCATAAACTTTTCCAAGCATCTCTGGATCAACAGCTACCTCTACATCAAAGGGAATGTCCTCCCTTATGGTAAAGTTGAACCTTTCAAGTAATTCTTTGAATATAATTTCAAATATTCTATCCTTTATGTAAATTTCTTCTATATCAAATTCATTTTTGGTAAAAAGTCCTCCATTTAAAAATGGCATGAGAGAAAAAGAGATTTTAACCTCTCTCGGCAGATTCAACATTCTAAATCCAAAATTTCTGTTAAAGGCATAAAAAATAGAGCTGACAGATAATCTCTATAAAAATTACTATTTTTTGTTTTCCACTTTTTTCTATACTTTTCAAATAAGGTAAATAGATACTTTTTATCCACACTTTCTTCACTCCATCTCAACCATCCCTTTTTCTGAACAAAGTATATAAGCATCATTCTGTTGAGTAGCTGGATGGCAAAAAACCTTCCTCTCTCTTCATTTACACCTTGTTTTGCTAATTCATCTGTTATTAACTCCATAATGGACTTGTAAGAATTGAAGAATTCCTCTGTTACCTTCTCCACATCAAAAGCTACATCATGTCGTTCTTGAACCTTAAGAGCATCTAAATCCTCACCTTGTTTTATTTCTATACAAGACAATCTTTCGCTTATGGTTCTTAAAGTCTCTCCTTCTACTATAACCATCCTTCTTATAAGTTTTCTTGTCTTTTCTCTCTCCTTTTCAAACTTCAGATTTACAAGGTGAATAGTCCTGTTTGTTTTTTCGTCTGAGAATATAAAGAGAGCGTAGGGATAACCAGAAGAAATTAATTTTTTAATTATTTCTTTCTCATGAGAAAGAAGGATTTTCTTTAAATGCGTAAAGAATATCTTAAAATCGTTGTGTTTTGCGATTATTTTTATAGAATTTATGTTCTCTCTTATTCTTGAGGAGAAGATATCTTTAGAAAGTTCTCTATCCTCAAAGGAATAATTTAAAGTTTCTATAAATAATTCTCTTAAACTATCCTCACCAATTTTATAAGGTAGATTCTCCAGTTTCTCTTTAATTTCATAGACTAATTTTTCCACCTTTACTCCTTATAAATATATATACTAAAAAAGGGGTGGATTATCCACCCCTTTTATGGTTTAAGTTCTATAAGGAAT
>JAGGVW010000195.1 GCA_021157805.1 bacterium | reverse complement strand
GTAATTGACAAATTTGTTTCAGAAGATGGAAATTACGCCACTCTGACTTTAGATGATACGACAGACACCATCAGCTGCAAAATATTTATGAACAGTAATTTTTCAGACAATATCTCAAGACAGAATCTGATTGATTTGGAAACACTAGAAAATATTGAAAAAGGAGATTTAATTGATGTTATTGGAAAAATCAGAGAATATAATGAAGAAAGATACATTCAGCCCGAAATTATTGTGAAAATAGAAGACCCGAATTTTGAAGTTTTGAGAAAATTGGAAATAGAGAAATATTGATTTTATTTGAGAGTCTCCTTTAAACCTGCATAGATATATATTCAGGGAAGTTACTTATTTTAATTTTTTCCAAACACCTTCTTGCAATTCTCTTTTCCAAAGTTTTGATTATTTTTAGAAGAGAACATAAAAAATCCCTTACTCTGGCAGGATTTACAAAAGAGAGATTGTATGAAATTGAGTTAGAAAGAGGGGATATGTTAATAGTTTCCCCAGAGCACAGGGTTTATTCTTTACTTTCAAACACAATCACTCCTTCCTTAGACAATAGGAATGCTTTACCTTTAAATTCTCCTTTAAATCCGGAGAAAAATCTAAGCAAAATTCCTACCATCTCTTCTATCAAAAGAACGGGAATTACTATTACACCTTCAGAAGATTTGTACAGATATTCATGCAAAAAATCATGGTCATGGGTAAGCAAAATCCTCTTTTCTTCTGTAGATATTTTAATTAGCTCAGAATTCCTTAGCCCTTTCTCACAATATCCAATATCGAATCCTTTTTCTTTTAACTCTATAACTAAATCTCTCTCGATATTTTCATCAGCCAATAACTTAAATCCTGACAAGCTCCTCACCCCGGAATTTAGAAGCAGCGAATCTTAAAGCTTCTCTAATATGGTCATTAGTAAGAGAAGGGAATTGCTCAAGAATTTCCTCTTCTTTATAACCTAATCTGAGCATTTCCAAAACTTGCCAAACCATAATCCTTGTTCCCTTGAAAACAGGCTTCCCATGACAAATCTCAGAGTCCATAATTATGTATTCTCCAATCTCGACTCTCATAATAACAAATTGGAAGATAAATATATGGATAACTTTTCTCTACTCTAAATAACTCAAACCCATTCCAAAACCCAAAAAAATCATACTATGTATTTCTTAACTCAAGATAACAAACTAGTAAAAATCAAATCAATAAAGAAAATCCCTTATTCGGGCAAGATTTGAAATGGAGATAAACTTTTGGTAAGTCTAGAGCATTAGAGTTTATGCTTTAAATTCTTTCATATACACTTTCCATCTTTCCCACTCTTACAATGAGGATAACCATTTTTCAAATAGGAACTTTGTAAATAATCCCTATACCAACTTTTATTCTGAGACATTTTATAGGCCTTGAGTTTAATCACTCATTTAGGAATATCAAAGAGCAGTTTAACTCTATTGTCGGGAAGTCTCCATCTAAAAGAGTAGAAAGGAAAGCCTTATAAAGTTTTATGTTACATTATAATTAAGGTAGTGCCTTAATTAGGCTGTTGTGAATCAGCCGTAACTAACGATGAAATCGTTGGAGAAACCATTAAAGTTAGAAGTTTATTGCGATAGTTAGGGGTAGTTCACTAGTAGTTAACATTTTATATACATATAAAATATATTTTGATTGTGAGGTGGAGGAAGACTGCCCATTGAAAGGGAGGAAATTCTACCCATCGATTGGGAGACGGTTCGAGAGAACCATGGAAACCATAAGAGAAAGACTCTAAGGTTGTTCCTTATAGATGATGGTTTTGATAGAACAACCTTAGATTGGGAGATGGTTTCCCCTAAATGAGATGCAAGCCTTTTTGGCGCTTAGAAGAATGTCTTCATCCTGCCAATGAGCCAAAATTGATGGCGAAGAGGATAAACAAAAGGTAGATTACTCCCACCTCACAAAAATCCTTTCTTTCATATGTAATTGATTATGGTAGAAAAAATCAGAACCCATGTATTTATCAGCGGAAAGGTGCAGGGAGTGTTTTTCAGGGAAAACACAAGAAAGAAAGCTCTTGAACTAAATGTTTTCGGTTTTGTCAGGAATTTGCAAGATGGAAGAGTAGAAGCAGTTATTGAAGGAGAAAAAGATAAAGTTGAAAAGTTAATAGAATGGATGAGAAAAGGCCCAAGTTTGGCAAGAGTTGATAATATTGAAATTAATTTTGAAGATTATCAAGGAGGATTTAAAAACTTTGAAATCAGATTTTGAGAATTTTCCTTATTAATAATTTTTCAAACTTTTATTTTCCTCCAAAACTTCAAAAACCTGCCCATCTTTCGCGGCAACAGTTTTAATTCCGGTTTCATGTTCAATCCATTTTGCTTCTCTCTCTGCAACTCCAAAGAGCATTTTCATTCCAAGATGCTGTAAAATTGCAAGTTTTGGTTTCGCCCTTTTAATCAAAATCTCTGCTTTGTCGGCCGCCATATGACCATAAGGCTTAGAATTTCTTGGTCTTAAACAATTTATAATCAAACAATCGCAATTTTTAAAATAATTCTCTTGCCCCTCGTAATATTCTCCATCCGCAGTATAACCGATTTTCTTTTCATCCTCAAGAACAAAACCAATGCAGTTTTCTTCTCCATGCACGCATTTTGTAGTTTTTAATCTTACATTTAAAAAAGAAATTTCTTCGTCTGGTTTTAAAATATAAATTTTCTCAAGAACTTTTAGATGAAATGATGAAACTACTGGAGGCTCATCTCCAAAACCTTTGATAACATTTTCATTTGAAATTAAAATTCCTCTCTTTTTCTTTGCTCCCCCCGTCATCGCTTCTATAACTACCTCTAAATCCGT
>JAGGVW010000181.1 GCA_021157805.1 bacterium | reverse complement strand
ACTGGACTTATTTACATTACAATGAGTGGTTCATACAATGCAGCAAAAAATTTACAGGAAAGCAAATTTCCAAAATATATAATTAAATACATAGTAAAAGTATATGATAAAACAGATAAAATGGGTTTAACCTTACCAAAGATGATTTTCATGCCAGATAATTACAGAGATGAGTTCAATCCAGAATATAAAAAAATAAGGTTTGAAAAAATTAACTTTGCAAGGTTTGATAATTCAACCTGTATAAAATGCAATGGGAGAGTGAGATTTGATGGTTATTTCCCGATTATAGGGGTTGCTTTAATTCCTAAATTTACCTGCACAAACTGCGGAAGAATATCAGATGGCTGTCAGGTTTTTGAAGTATTCCATTTTCTTTACCATAAATGCCCAATTGACCTTGCTAAAAAAGGAACAAGATTTGATTGCCCGAGATTTCCAAATCATGAATGGATAACTCCAAGAGGCCCCTGCCCTCTTGATAATAAAGAATTACCAATATGGGATTGGTATCCACCAGAAAAATATTAGAACCCGGTCCTAACAAATTATTCGTATCTGAGTGCCTGAATTGGGTCAAGTTCTGCTGCTTTTCTTGCAGGATATATACCAAAAGTTACCCCAACTGCTACCGAAATAGTAAAAGATAAAAGAACCGACCAGAAAGTTACAATTGTCTTCATACCTGAAAATTTTGTAACCAGAGAAGGGATTAAAATACCAAGCAAAATTCCTATAAAACCTCCTGTTGCTGATAAGATAACTGATTCAGAAATAAATTGTCTTACAATATCCATTTTCTTTGCCCCAACAGCCCTTCTTATTCCTATTTCTCTTGTTCTTTCAGTAACTGTTGCAAGCATAATATTCATTATTCCAATCCCTCCAACAATCAATGAAATAGCAGCAATTGAACCCAGAACTATATTGAATATTCTCTTTGTATGTTCTGCCTGCTGGAGTAATTGTAAAGGGATTAAAATTTCATAGTCCTTATTTTTGTGATTTCTGGTAAGGACTTTTTCTATATATGAAGCAACAGTTAAAATTTTTGATGTCTCTGTAATATTAACTATAAATCTGTGATATTCCACAAAGTTCCTCTCCCACCTCCATATAAAACCCCTTCTGTTTGCAATTTCATATTTTCCAAAGTAAATTCTTCCTGTTGTAAAAGGAATATAAATATCAAAATTTATATCTTCACTCTCAAAACCGGTTCCACTCAAATTAACTGCTTTCTCTTTAACAACTCCGACTACAGTAAAATAGTCATCCCTTATTTTTATATTTTTTCCAACAGGGCTTTTAAGCGGGAAAAGAATCTTTTTAATGGAATAGCCAATTACTGCAACATTTCTGGAACATTCTGTTTCAATCTCAGTAAAAAATCTTCCCTCCTCAACTTCAAGATTCATAATATTAAGAAAAGATGGATAGGTAGCAACAATCCTTCCAGTTGTGCTACCTTTTTCACTCCATACTTCTTCTTTACACTCCCAGGTTGGCACAATACTTTTTATTGAAGGAATTACCTTTATTTCCTGAAGGTCTTTAAATTTTAATCCATAAAGTCCTATAAAAGAGGAACTTTGAGGTGACTTTATAGAAGACGGAGGATTAAAACTCCTTATTATAATGTTGTTGCTGCCAAGTTGTTTTATTTTTTCTCTCGCTTCATAACTTGCCCCTTCCCCTATTGAAAGCATTGCAATTACAGAGGCAACTCCAAAAACAATACCAAGAATTGTAAGAGAAGACCTTAACTTATGCAGAAGAAGATTTTTAAATCCAAGTTTTAAAATTCTAAAAATATGGTATAACTTAACCTTCATTTATAATTCTCCCATCCAGTAGTTTAATAATCCTTTTACTGTAATTGGCTATGTTCATATCATGGGTTATAACAATAAGGGTTTTACCCTCATTTTGATTGAGTTCGCATAAAAGTTTCATTATTTCTTTTCCTGTAGTAGTATCAAGATTTCCTGTTGGTTCATCAGCAAGAATTATAGCAGGGTCATTTGCAAGTGCTCTCGCTATTGCAACTCTCTGTTGCTGTCCACCAGAAAGTTCAGATGGCCTGTGATATAATCTATCTCCAAGGCCAACAAGTTCTGCAAGTTTTATTGACCTTTCTTTCATTTCTTCCTCATCAACTCCCTGATAGAAAAGAGGAAGAGAAACATTTTCTATAACATTTAACTGAGGGATTAAATTAAACTGTTGAAATATAAAACCAATATATTTTGACCTTATTTCAGAAAGTGAGTTATCATCCAGTTTTGAAATTTCTTTCCCTTCAAAAAAATATTCCCCATAAGTTGGTTTATCCAGACAACCGATAATATTTAAAAGTGTGGTCTTTCCACTCCCTGAAGGTCCCATTATTGAAAGGTGCTCCCCTTCTTCAACCAACATATTTATTCCTTTTAATACTTCAAGTTTGGTATTTCCCATCTTATAAATTTTCCTGATATTCAAAAGCTGGATTAAATTATTATTTTCTTTCATCTTTTTTCTTTTTTTCAACAATTTTCCCTTTTTCATATATCTGTTTCTTTTTTACTGCTTCTTTCATCTTTTCAGGCATCATAACAACAACTTCTCCTTCTTCTAAACCTTTTTTAACCTCAACCATTCTATCATTACTCTCACCAATTTTAATTTCTCTCTGAATAATTCTATTCCCTTTTAAAACATAACAATAAGATTTACCCCCCTTGAAAAAAACAGAAACAACAGGTATTGCAATGACATTTTCTTTTTTATCAACTATTATTTCAACCTGAGCAGACATACCTGGTTTTAGTAAATCATATTTTTTATCAAAAGAAACTTGAGTATTATAGACATTTAAATCAGGGTTTAAAAATTTCATCATAGCATCAGGCATAAGTGAAACTTTCTTAACAGTTCCTTTAAAAACTTTGTCTGGAAATGCATCTATTTTCACAATTACTTTTTGTCCTGCTTTTATTTTTTTAATATTTGTTTCATGAACCTGAACATTAACTCCAAGATAATTGAAATCAGGTAAATTAAGTAATTCCTGATACCTTCTTACTGTTGTCCCGGGTTGAACTGGATTTTCGCTTCTCCATGGTCTTGAACTTGAAGGATAGATAACAAATCCAGGTTGAGTTGCATAGATTGTACACATTTTTATCTGTTGTTCTACCTCTTCAAGTTTACTCTTTCTCATCAGATAGGTCGCCTTTTTACTCCTAACATTTGATTTTGCCTGAACTAATTTCGCTTTGCACCTATCTTTTATTCTTTCAAGTTCATTAAGAGATTCTTTATAATCAGATAACAGTTTTTCAACTTTTTTTGGGAAATCATAATTTATAAAAAGTTTATATTCCAGTTGAGTTATTTCAAGATTTGCTTCTTTTTGTTTTACTGAAAGTTTATCTGCTTCAAGGTCATTTTTTGTTATATATCCTTTTTCAGCAAGTTTCTTACTCCATTCAAGATTATTCTTTGCTCTTTCAAGTTCTTCCTTCGCAATATCTATTTTATTTTCAAAATTCTTTTTTGTATTCCATGCTTCACCAGCAAGTTCATCACTTTCTATAAACTTTTTATAATCAATTTCTTTCATTTTTAAAACTTCTCCAGCAAGTTTTTTCCCGAGATATTTTTCAATGTCCATCCTTGCAAATTTGACATTCAATTCTGCTGATGCAATATCACTTTCATTCTGATTTTTGACAATTTCAAGTTCCTGCAATGCTTGAGTGTAAGCAGATAAACTGTTTTCAACATCTATTTTTAACTGGTCTGCTCTATCCTGAAGGTCCTTAGAATCAAGGCGTATCAGTACTTTCTTATTTTTGACATCTTCTTCTGTAATCTGTGTTCCTTCATCAACAACTTCAAGAATATTTCTTGTTCCTGGAACCTGATTTATAATTTTAAGTGATTTCAAAGCAGCAACATTCCCACTTTCAATAACAGATATAACAAGATTTTGTCTCTTCACTTTATATGTTAAAAATTGTGATTTCTGTTTCTTTACATTTGCATATTTAAAAAATAAAAAAATAACAAAAAAAATGAAAATTGCTGTAATAAAAATTTTATTTCTCACCAATTTTACCAAAAATTTCTTCATATTTATCTCCTTTCCAAACTTTATTTATGTCAACCTCTATCATCTCACAACTTAAAAGATAATCAAGATACGATTTTATATAATTTATTGATGCAGAAGTTAATGATGTCTCTGCTGAAAGGTATGACCTCTGTGCCTCAAGAATATCTCTTGTTGTTGCTCTGCCTGCTTGAAATAAAAGGTCTGTACTGTCTATTCTCTTTTCTGCAAGGTTTAAACTATTTTTTTGAATTAAGTATGACTGGTAAGCATCTTCTAAATTTCTGTAGTTCTCAATTATTTCAAGTTTTACATTATCTTTTTTTTCTTCAAAATTCCTTCTTGCTCTATCAAGTTCAATTAATTTTTCTTTATATTCATTTCTTTCTTCTAATTTATCCACTGGAAGTTCAAAATCAATTCCAAAAGAATATTCTGGTTTCTGAAAATTAACTGATGGTTTTGACTTCTTTTCTGTACTACTTTCCACTTCAAAATTTAAATCCAATGTCCCTTTCAAATTGTTAATTGCAACTTTAACTTTTCTCTCAGCGTCTTTTACTTTCTCATAATATGTTATTAAGTCAAGACGATTTCTAAATGCCTGTTTTATACCAGTTTTTAAATCTACATTGAATTTTTTTACTCCTTTTGTCAAAATTTCTTCTAAATTTTCACTTTTTATTTCTATATTTTCTGTTGGAGAGATACCAAGAAAAACTTTGAATTCATCAATTGCATTTTTATAGTTATTCAAAGCATTAACCCATCTCTGATAAGCAGAAAACTCATCCTGTTTTGCCATATCAACCTGAATTGTAGATATACGTCCTGCCTCTGCAAGATTCTCATTTCTTTCTCTTATTCTTTTAAGGAACTGATAATTTTCCCAGAATGTATTCAGATTTTTCTTTCTGGCAACAACATCAAGATATTTTTTTGTAATCTCAACTGATAGTTTCCTTTCATATCTTAAAAAATCTCTTATTTCATAAATAACATCTCTTTCTGATTGTGTTAAATTTTCAAGAGCAATTTCTCTTCCCGCTCCTTTAAGGATTGGCTGGAAAAAATCAAGTGATAAAAATGTCTGGAAATCTTTCTCTTTATTTCCAGTGAAATATTTAAGAAATTCCTGTGTTAAATTAAAAGTTATCTGGGCTCCATTTGAAAGTAACTTTATCAAACGGAAATTTAAATCACCAGAAACACTTTCTTCATCTGCCTTTTCCCAGTTTACATTCCCACCTAATCCATACCTTTTTTTGAACAAATATCTCTGATAAGTGAAATCTAAAATTTTCATATATACATTTTCTTTCTCTGTTTTATACTCTCTATTATTTTCAAGTCCAAGTTTTATGGCATCAGAAAGAGAAAGAATTTTCGTTTCTGTAAATGTCTCTTCATTTAAAGCACTTTCAGGTAATTTCTTATTTTCAACTTTTTTATAACTTTTATCCCATATTTCTTTTATATCTCTGTCGGCACTTTTCTCATAATACTTAACTGAACACCCACACAAAAAAACAAAAGAAATAATCAATACCTCCGTCGTTATCTTTTTCATTTTCATTTCTCTTTTCTTTTTTAGACATATTTCAGGTTAAATAGTTTATTGAATATTAAAAAGTAATATTTGAAAACTTATATGAAAAATTATATCATATTCAGGGAAAGAAATTAGTATGAAAATAAAAAAGGAACTTTATTTGAAACATCCAAAAGGCAGGGCAGAAAGTCAGTGGATTGTTTCCTCAAAAAGTTTTTAAAGAATGAGAATAAATCTAAAATTGAACATTTTCTTGATGTTGTAAAAGAACGAAGGAGGCAAAAATATGGATAAGAAAGCAATTGTGAATTGCAGGATAATTGATGGCACAGGGGGAGAAGTGATAGAATCGGGAACAATTCTGGTAGATGGAGACAAAATTACAGCGGTAGGACAGAAGAAAGAAATTTCAATCCCTTCTGATGCAGTAATAATCTCGGCGAAGGGAAAAACTGCTATGCCGGGACTGATAGATGGTCATATGCATGTAACCAGCATGCCTGGGCTACTGGACCATAAAGGCCATATAGAGCAAAATCTTCGGGCTGTAGGAAAACTTCAGGAGTGCCTTAGCTGGGGGACAACAACTGTTGCTAATGTAAGCGGTTGTCCTGAAAATGTCATTCTGCGAAGAACTATTGAATCTGGTCAGATACGCCAATGTTCTCGCTTGATAGTAGGTGCAATGGTGAATGCAACAGGTGGTCATATCAGGGGACGGTCTGCTGATGGTCCCTGGGAAGTTCGTAAGGCAGTGCGTGAGATGATTGCATCTGGTGTTGATTTTATCAAAACTGCTGCTACAGGTGGTTTCCAATGGGAACATGAACAAATCGGATGGGAGGATTACACTGTAGAGGAATTATCTACTCTTGTGAATGAGGCACACGCCAGAGGCAAACACGTCCATGTCCATGCCCATTCGCAACCCGGACTCAATCATTCAATCCAGGCTGGATGTGATGTTATTCTCCATGGGGCATTAATTGATAAAGAAGCCCTGGAAGGTATCGCTGAAAAGAACCTTTACTATATTCCTACTTTATATATCACAAGCACCAAGGTGATTAACCAACCGTCTCTTCCTGCCCACATGAAGCAGAGAATGAAGAATGCTCATTCTGTTCACCGAGAAGGGGTAAATAAAGCTCATCAGATGGGAATTACAATAGGTGTAGGGACGGATGGTGGACCTGGTGATGTAATGATAGAACTCTGTGAACTTGTTAAATGTGGCCTTTCGCCAATGGAAGCAATTGTTTCTGCAACACGGAATACATCTGATGCTCTCGGAATTCTCGAATCAGTTGGCACACTTGAGCCCGGTAAAAAAGCGGATATTCTTATAGTAGAAGGTAATCCCCTAAAGGACATTTCTATCTTACTTAATAAAAAAAATATCCTTTTGGTTATGAAGGATGGCAAAATAGAAATTTCTCGGGGAATCTATTCTACTGCCTGACACTGCAATAGGAATTATACTAAAAACTCCTTTCACTCCTTACGATGATAGAGATAATTTTTCGTCATAAGGAAAAGAAAACGAGAATAAATACAGATAAAAAATAAAAGATAAAGAAGTCCTATCGGAAGAAAAATTTCATTGTGATAAATTTTGTAAGAAAGAACAAATAAAAAAGGAAAGATAAAAACAGGAAAGAAAACTATCCATGTTGTTATAAAAACAAATTTATTAATTTCTCCACTTACAAGTTTTCTATATATAAAACCATATGTTGCTATTCTTTTTATAGGGTCTATCGCTGCATAAGGATTCAATGGAGCACCGCATTCTGAACAAAAATCATTTTCTTTTT
>JAGGVW010000234.1 GCA_021157805.1 bacterium | reverse complement strand
TCTGAAAAAGGAGGGGCTGATGGATGTCAACAGAAGTATTTTCAGACAGTATGATATAAGAGGAATTTATGAACAGGACTTAAAAGGCGATTTTCCATATTTTTTGGGAAAAAGTTTCGGAAGTTATGTAAAAAGATTGAATAAAAAAACAATTTCTATTGGTGGTGACAACAGATTGACAACTCCTGAAATAAAGGAAAAGTTAATAGAAGGAGTCATTTCTACTGGTTGTGATGTTTTTGATATAGATATTGTTCCAACACCAGTTCTGTATTTTTCTGTTCATTATTATGGATTTGATGCAGGAATTATGGTTACTGCAAGTCATAATCCACCTCAATATAATGGTTTTAAAATGGTCATAGGAGATAAAAGTATTTATGGTGATGAAATTCAGAAAATAGCAGATCTGATTGAAAGAGAGAACTTTGAAAAAGGGGAAGGAAAACTTGGCAAGAAAGATGCGGCAGATGATTATATCAATTACATAAAAGGAAAATTTAATTTTAGAAAAAAATTTAAAGTGGGAGTAGATACAGGAAATGGGACTGCAGGACCTATAATAGTTCCTTTGTTTAAAGAAATCGGGATTGAAATTTATCCTTTATATATAGAAAGTGATGGTAATTTCCCCAATCATCTTCCTGACCCAGTCGTTCCTGAAAATTTAATTGATTTGATAAAAGCAGTGAAGGAAAATTCTCTTGATGCTGGTTTTGGTTTTGATGGAGATGGGGACAGACTCGGAGTTGTTGACGATATAGGTAAAATACAGTGGGGAGATAGATTGATGATTCTTTATGCAAAAGAAATTCTAAGAAAAATGCCGGGCAGTAAAATAATATTTGATGTAAAATGCAGTAAATCGCTTGAAGAGGAAATAAAAAAAGCAGGAGGGATCCCTCTTATGTGGAAAACAGGTCATTCCCTTATTGAGAATAAATTACATCAGGAAAATGCACCTCTCGCAGGAGAACTTTCAGGGCATCTTTATTTTGCTGATGAATATTATGGATATGATGATGCTATATATGCTTCATTGAGATTGTTAAGGGTTATGGATAATGAGGGTAAAAAACTTTCAGAATTATTTTCTGAAGTTAAAGATTATTTTTCAACTCCTGAAATAAGAATAGAAGTTCCTGATGAGAAAAAATTTGAAATTGTTGAAAATCTGAAAAATTATTACAGAGGGAAATATCCTTCAAGTGAAGTTGATGGAATTAAAGTTTATTTCCCTGACGGGTGGGCACTTGTAAGGGCATCCAATACTCAGCCAGCACTTGTTGTAAGGGTAGAAGCAGAGACAGAAAGTTCACTTGAAGAAATAAAAAAGGATTTTATTGAAGCAATTGAGAAATTTAAATAAGGGGGGTGAGAGTAATGAAATGTCCTTTGAGACTAAGAATGCAAAAAAGACCTCTTGGAGAAGCTGCCTTTGGAGTTCCTGAACAGGTTGAAGATTTTGATTATTGTCTTGAAAATGAATGTGCTTGGTGGGATGAAAAAAATCATTGCTGTGTTCTCGCTCATATTATATCAATAGATGAAAAATTAACTGCTTTAATCAAAAGTTAAAGGAGAAAAAATGAGAAAGTTGTTGATTTTATTTTTGGGGATTTTGTTAGTTTCCTGTTCTGCAACAGAAAAGAAAAATTTAAAGAAAGCACCTGATTTTTCTTTGAAAACACCTGATAACAAAATAGTTAAACTCTCTGATTATAAAGGTAAAGTTGTAATTCTGAACTTTTTTGGGACATGGTGTCCACCCTGCAGAATGGAAATACCTGATTTTGTCAAATTTTATAAAGAAAATAAAGAGAAAGGAGTTGTTATAATTGGTATAGCAGTTGGAAGTAGACCAGAAGATATTAAGAAAATGATAAAAGAGTTTAAAATTAATTATCCTGTTTGTATAAGTGATGGAAAAGTTGAAAGAGAATATGGAGGAATAAGGTTTGTTCCAACAAGTTTTATAATTGATAAAAATGGTAATATTTATAAAAAACAGATAGGGATGATGAATAAAGGACAACTTGAAGAAATTTTTAAAAAACTAAAATGAAATTAGAAGAAATAGTTGAGAAATTAAAAAATAAAGGATTGAAAGAGGACCAGATAGAAATTGTATTAAAAGAAAAAAGAAAAAATAATTCTCCCTTTGGATATCTCCTTATAAAATTTGGTTTGATAACTTCTGATGACTGGTATAACTTTGTTCTGAAGGATTTAAAGGTTGTTCCTGTAAAAATTAAAAGTATGGATATATCAAAAGATGTTTTAAATACCCTGCCTGAATTTATATGCAGAAAATATAGAACTATTCCAGTATTCAGGGGAGGAGGGAAAATTGTTTGTGCTATGGTTGACCCTGTTGACGATAGTGTAATTGAAGAATTGAAGAAAATATCAGGTCAGCAGATTGAAACACGTCTTGCGAAGGATGAAGAAATAAGAGAGACACTTGAAAAATATCTTGCTGAAGGAACACTTGAAATTATTTCACCTGTTGAAAAATCAGAAAAAGATGTTGGGTTTTACACTCCTGTTGGTATTGGTCAAATAAGTGATAATTCAGCAGTTTCTGCTGTTGAAGACATAATTACAAAAGCAACAGAATTGAAAGCAACAGATATACACCTTGAAATTGAAGAAGAAGGAGTCCGATTAAGATATAGAATTAATGGTCTTCTTTATGAATTCCCTCCACCTCCGCTTGAATTGTATTCACCAATCATTTCTCACATAAAAGTTCTTTCAAATCTTGATATTTCAGAAAAAAGGGTTCCACAAGATGGATATTTTAAAATTAAATTAGGGGATAGAGATGTTGATTTGAGGGTCTCAACTTTTCCAACAATATTTGGAGAAATGGTTGCGATGAGAGTTCTTGACAAAAAAAATATAATTTCTGGACTTGAACAACTTGGATTTTTACCTGAGACATTACACAGGTGGAGAATGTTGCTTGAAGAACCATATGGAATAATTCTTGTAACTGGACCAACAGGAAGTGGAAAGACAACAACTTTATATTCTTCTCTTGGAGAACTTGATAGTGTCCACAGAAAAATTATGACTGTTGAGGATCCTGTTGAATATCATCTTAAAAATGTTGACCAGACACAGATAAATCCAAGAAGTGGACTTACATTTGCTGTTGCTTTAAGGTCTATTTTGAGACAGGACCCAGATATTGTTATGGTAGGGGAGATAAGGGATCTGGAAACAGCAGAAATTGCTTTCAGAGCAGCACAGACAGGACAACTTGTATTTTCTACTCTCCATACAAACACTGCCCCTGGAGCAATTATAAGATTGATAGATATGGGAGTTGAGCCATATCTAATTTCTTCTTCTCTAATTGCTGTCTTAAATCAACGGCTTGTGAGAAGTATATGTTCTGGCTGTAAAACAGAATATCAACCACTTGAAGAAGAAATTAAAGTCCTTGACCCAGAACTTATTGGGAAAAATCAAAAATACTATACAGGGAAGGGATGTCACTTATGCAATGGAACTGGGTTTGGTGGAAGGATTGGAATTTTTGAATTAATGGTTATGAATGAAGAATTGAGAAGGTTGACAATGAAAAAAGCAGAATTAAGAGAAATAAGGGATGAAGCGAGAAAAACAGGAATGAAGACATTAAGAGAAGATGGCATTATAAAAGTTATAGAAGGGAAAACCACTATTAATGAAGTTATATATTCTACAAGGAAGGAAAGCGAATGAAAGAATTTGAAAATTGTGGGTGGATATGGTATGACCATTATGGTTATGAGGATGTTAATGTTTTTATGCTGGCAAGGAAAAGTTTTAATTTGAAAAACATCCCTAAAAAAGCAGAGATAAAAATTACAGCAGATACAAGATACAAATTATATGTAAATGGAGAATTTATAAATTATGGTCCTGCCAGAGGATACTTAGAGCATTATCCTTTTGACAGAGTTGATATTTCCAGATATTTGAGAAAAGGAGAGAATGTTATAGGAGTAATTGTCTGGCAATGGGGACATGGAACTTTTCAGTCAATTTATGGGGGTGCGGCTGGATTAATTATTAGTGGGAAAATTGGTGGAGTTGATATTGGAACAAAGAAGGATAATAGATGGTTTGTTAAAAAATGCCCAGGACATAAACAGGATATGGCAAGAAGGAGTGTTCAACTTCCTTACCAGGAAAATTTTGACGCACGAAAAGTAGAAAGCAACTGGATGTTGCCAGGATTTAAAGTGAAAGAAGGAAAAGATGGGTGGGAACAACCCAAAAGTTGGAGAATTGCAGGTTCTTTACCTTGGCTTACTTTTGAAGAAAGAGGTATACCCCTTCTCAAATTTAAAATAAAAAGATTTAAAAGTATTTTATATTCTCATTATGGGGATTGTTATAATGGATGGAAAGAGGCAAGAAATCTTACTAAAGTTTATCTTAGAGAACAAAATGGGAAAAATGATTTTTCCAGAATTGAAAATCCTGGAAATATGTTAAAGAATGATACCTCTTATGCAAAAATCAGTCCTTTTCCAGAAAACAAAAAAATAACATTAATATTGGACTTTGGGGAAGAAGTTGCAGGTTTTTTGGGAATAGAGGTTGAAGGTGAAGGAGGAGAAGTAATTGATTTCACAACATCTGAATTGCTTGATGGGAAATGGCTTGCTGTAAGAAGTCATGATGAAGGGTGTAAAGTTGCTATGAGTGATAGATATACAGCAAGAAAGGGTAAACAGAAATTTGAAACATTTTCAATTCATGGTTTCAGATACCTTGCTCTTACCTTGAGAAATATAAAAAAGCCATTTAAAATTTACAATGTCTATGTAAATTTTGTTTCTTATCCATTTGAAGAAAGAATTTTTTTTAAAACTTCTGATGAGATAATAAACAAAATATGGGATATTTGTGTAAGAACCCAAATTTGTTGCAGTTTTGATGCTTATGTTGATTGTCCATGGAGAGAACAGGCGCAGTGGTGGGGAGATGCAAGAGTTCAGGGAGCCAATACATATTATCTTTTTGGTGATATGCGGCTTTTCAGAAGAGGTATTAAGCAAGGAGGGGAATCACAACTACCAAATGGTTTAACTTTTGGTCATTTTCCAACAATTGCTGTTGGTTGTGTTCTTCCTGATTTTACTCTTACCTGGGTTAATTCTCATCTTGATTATTATGAATACACAGGCGATAAAAGTTTATTAAAAGAACAGTTTAATAGAATTGAGCAAGCAATAGAATTTTTTGATAAGAAAGTGGAAGAAAATTATCTTCTTCCTCCAATGCCTGAATGGTGGATATTTCTTGACTGGGCACCTCTTTATAAAGTTGGGTTTTCCTGTCTTTTTAACCTTATGTATCTTTCTTCTCTTAAAACAATGATAAGAATCTGTAGTGTTGTTAAAAAATATGAAAGAAAAAAATATTATGAGGAAAAAGCAGAAATTCTTCAGAAAAGGATAGATAAAATTTTCTGGGATGAAAAAAATAAGGTTTATTTTGATGGATACGATA
>JAGGVW010000182.1 GCA_021157805.1 bacterium | reverse complement strand
GTTTTAGACCTTATGCTCCTGCAGTGTTGGAAGAAAAAGCCTTGGAATATTTTGATCTTAAACAACGTTCTCCATTTATGTTGTTGGCGGCCAAAGTGAAGAATGACAAACGTCATCTTATACCAGGGGTTACTCATGTAGATGGGACGGCTCGTATCCAGACCGTTAGTAAAAATGAGAATCCCAAGTTCTGGAATTTAATAAAAGAATTTGAAAATATTATAGGAATTCCTGTTGTATTGAATACTTCTTTTAACCTTCACAATGAGCCTATTGTCTGCACTCCAGAGGATGCTATATCATCTTTCAAAAGCAGCGAAATGGACTATCTGGTTATGGGTAATTACATAGTATCCAAAAGAGATATATAACATATGGATGAATATAAAAAGAAGATATTAATAATTACATTGGGAGTTTTTCTATCTATTGCATTATTGGAAGTAATTTTAAGGATATTTGGGGTTTTATATGTACGAAATGTAAAAACTAAGAAGGTAAAGAGTCGTGATCAAAAAAAATATGTAGTTTTATGTTTAGGCGATTCATTTACCTATGGATTGGGTGCGCCGTTAGGTGAGAGCTATGTTGATTACTTAAGAGTTTTGCTACAACAGAAATTTGGCAGGGATAAAGTGGAAGTTGTTAATTACGGTTTTCCTGGACACAATACTCATCAGCTTATAGAAATATTGCGGGATGAAGTAGATAGGATTAAACCAGATTTAGTAATATTTTTGGCTGGATGTCAGAATTTATATAATTTTTATGGTTATTATGATTTTACTAAGCGCAAAAGAATGAATTATGTTTCTTTATTTAAGTGGCTGCATAATTTTAAAGTATACAAACTGGTCAGATTGTTGTTAGATGATTTGCGATATATTAATCATAGTTCTAAAAAGTATAAAAATAATATTCAATTTGATAGTACGGAGATGATCAATGATATGAAGGAGAGAGTTTCGCCTAATTCTGTAGAGTTAAGTATAGACAGTTCGTTGTCTTCACTTCATAAATTTAGGAAGCTGGGGAAAGCATTGATATCAAATGATACGGATGAAGAAACATATTTTGAAATTGGGGATTATTATTTCCATAGACGTTTATATGATAAGGCAGCAGATTGGTATATGAAGGGAATTAAATCCAATCCTCAATCAATTAAGGGTTATATAAAAATGAGCGATTTGGAGAATAAAAGGGGAAATTGGAATCAAGTCATAAAATACTCAAGAATGGCAATAAAGTTGGGGGCTAACGATGGAGAAGTTTATATGCTTTTAGCTGAAGCGCTCGAGTCAGTAAATAAAATAGAAGAAGCAGTGGAAAATTATAAAATAGCTTTAAAATTAGGTTTTCAGCCAGCAAATTTTATTTATAAACGCTTGGCTTGTATTTATCAAAATTCTCGGCAGTATAAGGAAGCCTTAGATTTTTTTACAAAAATAGCAAAATTTGATCCTGCAGCTATTTCTTATATGTATAGGTTTCAGAATAGGAGTAATTACTATCATTTAATAGAAGAATGGATTGGTTGTGAAATTGCAGATTTGAAAAAAATATGTGAAGATAGAAATATTCTGTTGATTATACAGAATTATCCGGCTCTAAATGGATATCGCTGGATTTCTTTTTTATTAAAGGATATAGCTAAAAGAGAGAACTGTTTGTTTGTTGATCAATACAGTTTTTTTGAAGATATGCAAGATAAAGAAAACTTTTTTAACTTTGATCACTGTAATTCACAGGGATATAAAATTATGGCTAAAAATTTATTCAACAAAATCGTAGAGGACAATTTAATAAAAATAGATAACAAGTAATAGAATAAAAAAGTTCTTTAGGGAACATAAATGTAAGATAAAGGTGTTAATATTCAAGATCTTATGCAGTTTTGATTTTGGTTGGGATTAGTATAAAATTAATAAATTTTACTTTGCTATGGTTCAAGGAATATGAGAATAGAGAATACTACGTTAGAGAAAATCATGTTGTATTCTTTGCTTAGGAGATTTTATGACTGGCTGTGCATATTTAATGTTTCTTAAGCAATGTTTAGAAGAAAAGATTCTGGGAGTAGAGTTTTCAGATTTCTGTATAGATATATTGGTGGTTTTCTATTACAGTGTTTTAAAATATAAGTTTTATTTGTAATGGTCTCGGATTGGGAGGAAGTAACGTATGTATGGGTATAAGAAGGAATGATATTAAAAATGTTCAGGTTTTTCCAGGGTGAATAATTGCAGGATTTGATTAGGTTAAAAAACAAAATATGAGGAGTGGCGTAATGTGAAGTCAATAGAATTTGGAGGTGCATAATAAACTATTTAGAAGAAATTAAATTTTAAGGATATTGGAAATATGAATTTTATAGGTGTTAGGCGAAAGATAGGGCTAATATTATTAGGATTTTTATTTTGTATAGGTATACTTGAAGTAGGACTTCGTATAGGGGTATTTATTATATTATTAGTTCGGGAATATGAAAATAGAATATCTTTAAATAAAATAGGTGTATATCGAATACTATGCTTGGGAGAATCCACTACAGCTGCAGGAGGAAAATATTCTTGGCCATCTCAGCTTGAGGAAATTTTAAATAAAAAGAATTTAGGCATAAAATTCAAAGTGATAAATAAAGGATTAGAGAATATTGATACATCAGTTATTCTTTCACAACTTCAAGACAATCTTGAAAAATATAAGCCACATATGGTTATAACAATGATGGGCGTGAATGATGGAGGAGTTTTATATTATAGGGGGATTGTTAACTCTAAATTTTGGTTGTTGAAAAGATTCAAATCCCTAAAATTTTTGATGCTTTTATGGCACCATGTATTCGAAAAAATAAAAGAAAGGGGAATGGTTAGATCTACAAATTGTGACCTTGAGGAATTAAAGAGAAAGAAAGAAATTGATGAAATTATGAATAAAGCTAAGATCTATAAAACAGAAGGCAATTTAATAAAGACAAAAGAAGTTTTGAAGAATGGGATAAAAAAATACCCATCTCATATACCATTTTATACTTATTTAGGTGATACTTGTGTTATACAGGGAAGATATGAAGAGGCGGAATGCATATTAAGAAAAGCATTAAAGTTAGCTCCAGATGATAGTGGAACCTATGCGACTTTAGGTTTTTGTTATTTTTTACAAGGGAAGTTTGAGAAAGCAAAACCGTTTCTAAGAAAAGCCATAGAACTGGATCCTATGAATAATTGTGCTTATGATATGTTGGTTGAGTGTTATGAACAGACAGGTAAATCAGAAAATTTAGATAAATTATTCCAACGAATGAACAAAATGATTGATAGGAAGGATATTTCCTATGGTCTTATGGCTACACATTATATTAGACACAAAAAAATAAAGAAAGCAGAAGAATATTATGAAAAAGCCAATGAGTTTAGATTAAAATATTATAATCCTATAACACGGGATAATTATCGGAAACTGAAAGAGATTTTAGACCAGAGAGGTATACGGTTAGTATGTGTACAATATCCTGTTCGAAGTTTGAAACCATTGATAAAAATGTTTGATTCTCCAGAAGGAATTATATTTGTTGACAATGAGAAAATATTCAAAGATGCTTTGAAAAGGGGAAGATACGAAGATTATTTTGAAGATCATTTTGCTGGAGACTTTGGACATTGTACACCCAAGGGCAATCGGCTTTTGGCAGAAAATGTTGCCAGAGTAATCCTTAAAGAAGTATTTAATAAAAAAGAGGTATTACAACGATGAAAATTTCAGAATTGAGAAAAAAGAGTATTTGGGTTCGCAGACAGGTTTTGGAGATGGCGGTGAGTGCGGGAGCAGGACATATTGCCCCTTCTTTTTCTTGTATTGACATCCTGGTGGCTCTCTATTATGGAGGTATATTAAGAGTCGATTCTAAAAATCCTCATTGGCCAGGGAGGGACAGATTTATTCTAAGTAAGGGGCAAGTAGCAGTTGCTCTATATGCTATCCTTGCAGATCTGGGTTTTTTTTCTAAAAAAGAGCTTATGAGTTTTACTTGTAATGGCTCCAGACTGGGAGGACATACTGAAAATACCATCCCAGGGGTAGAGGCTTTTACTGGCTCTTTGGGACATGGTTTGTCAATTG
>JAGGVW010000194.1 GCA_021157805.1 bacterium | reverse complement strand
TTTACATTCACTCCTGGAACTGCTTTTATAAAATTACCTGGTTTTGTATCTTTTTTTATCTGTATTTTTTCTTTTTTCCCATTGTAAAGAAAAACAATAAAATCAGTTCCCATTTCTACAACTTTTGCTCCAGCAACTGTTTCATTTTTCCTTACAATAACTTCTGTATTTTTTCTTTTTATTCCGATTATCGCGTATCCAGTTTTACCCAGTAAAATAATACCTTTAACTTCAATAAGAGAATCTATTGATGGTGGAGGCGCGGGTTTTAATATGTTTGTTTTATTTACCTCTTTTTTTTCAATATATGGAGCGGTAAAAATATTTCTTTCAAGAATCACTTTAAAATTTATCTTCCCGAAAGCAAAACATGGAATAATAAATAGGATGAATAAATTTTTCATTCTCATATTTATATTTTATCACTTTAATGGATAAAGTTAAATAAAAAGAACAGAACTCATCTAAAATTCTGACATAAAGGGAAGGGAGAAAGTGCTGACATTTCTAATTTGCTCCAATCCCTTATTTAATGAGGATTTTTCCTTGACAAATTCTTTGGGGGTGTAATATAATTTTGCAATAAAAAAGGAAAGTTTGAAAAACAGAAAAGTAAAATAAAAAAGATAGTTGTTATTAAAAAAATTCTTATATCGGAATTTCAGTTCAATAGAGAAACTTCTTAATATAATTAAAAAATGGGAAGATAAATTATGAAAAGGGATACAATGTTTAGAGAATTACTGGATGATTTTAAAATTCAGATTAATTATTTTGCAGAAGATGTAGCCCCACTTAATTTAGAGAAAAAAACTTTAGGTAGTCCAGTGGTAGGTAGATATCTTGGATATAAAAATGCTAATATCCGTTTTCCTCATAGATTTAACGACCCTTATCTTATAGGACTGTGTAATCTTTATATTGAAAGAAGGAGTAAAAAAATTCTAAACAGGATTAATGAAATCACAGATTTTCTGCTTTATAGCCAGTTTAACAAAGAAGGTTTATGTAAATATTTGAATTTAAAATTTCTACTTTCAGAAGAAGCAATCACAGAGTATGGAATTTTAAGATTAATAAGGCAAAATGGTTTTGGAGGAATGGCTCTTGCCGAGATAATCCAGCCGGGTATAACAATGGAAATTGGCTCTTCTGAGAAAATAGAAGAAGTTGCTGAGATAAAGGAGTTATTTCCAATAGAAATATTAAAGATGCTTCCTGAAGCCAAATCTTCATTCTCTGGAATGAATGGCTGGGTTCATCAGGGTGAAAAGACACAGGTAGTATTCTGGTATTCAAAGGAAGGTTGTATCTGCGAGGAACATTCTCATCCTTACCCTGAATGGGGAATAGTAGTATCAGGTTATACTGAAGTAACGATAGAAGGTGAAAAAAGAATATATTATAAGGGAGACAGTTTCTTTATTCCTGCAAATGCAAGGCACAGTTCAAAGATGAGTAAGAATTATCGCGCAATAGATATATTTGCTTCTCCTTCTCATATTAAAGTTAAAAAAAGAGGTGGAGTATGATAATTGATTTTCATGTCCATATTAAAGGCGGTGACATCTATCGAACAGAAACAAAAGCAGAAGAAATAATTCGGATTATGGATAGAGCAGGGATTGAAAAAAGTGTCGTATTCTCCATTTGTATTGATGCAATTGAAGGAAATCTTCTTACTTATAAAGAAGTTAAAAAATTCCCAGAGCGACTTATCGGATTTGCTACTGGAATTCCTGCTTTCCATAAAAATGTGTTATCAGAAATAGAAAGAAGTATTTCAGAATATGGGTTTCGTGGTATCAAAATCCACCGTGGTATCCATACACTGGAGCTTTATCTAATAGCTCCTTTAATAGAAAAATCTATTTCTCTGGATATCCCATGTCTTATAGACCCTGTTGGTGACTTTGAAGCAATTAAAAATATTGTGGATAATTATCCTGAAGCAAAACTGGTTATTGCTCACCTTGGGAATGGAGGTGAATTGGTTACTGAACAGTTTATCAATTTAGCCAGAGAAAACCCCAATGTTTATCTTGATACTTCTTATGTCCGAATGACAAACTACATCGGGAAAGCAATTAAAATGGCTGGTTCAGAAAAAATTATTTTTGGAAGTGATGGTCCTCTTATTCCTCCTGAACCGGAGATAGAAAAAATAAGAGTTTTTAACCTGGATGAGAAACAGGAAGAAAATATTTTTTTCCGCAACGCTGTCAAACTTTTGAAAATAAGGGAATAGTAGAAGGAGGAAAGTTATGGAAAACATTAAGATAAGAAATTTAGGAATGGAAGACTTTGAAGATGTGATGAATATTGTCTGCCAGTACTGGGATAAACCTGAAATTATTGGACCTGAATTACTGAGGAGATTAAAATTAAATCCTGAATATCAGTATGTAGCAGAAAAGGAAGGCAAAATTGTGGGATTTATGACCTCTTATGGAATAGATTTCAAAGGAAAAATAGGGTGGGTTGGATATTTTGCTACTGATATTAATCATACAAAACAAGGCATTGCCAGTAATCTTATCACTACATTTGAGAATGATATGAAAGCAAAAGGAGTGTCAAAATTAAAGGTTATAACTGTTGCTCATTCTTTATTTAAGAAACTTGGATGGGAATGCGAAGAAGTAAAATATCATCTGGTTAAAGAAATGAATTCTTATTTAAAACATTCTTCAAAATTAAAAATTCGTCAGGGCTCTTTAAAAGATGTAAAATTGATTGAGGAAAATTTTGGTAAAGAGAAAGCGGAAAATTTTCTGAATGCCAATTTTCAAATATTTAGAGATGAACCTCAGAGATGTATTACAGGGTTTAGAGGAGAGGAATTTGTAGGAGCAGTTGTTGGTCGTTCTACCTCATTATTGGCTCCTTTGAATAAAAGTATTGTCTCAATTACATTTTTCTGTGGTAAGGATGAAGAGACATGTGCTGAACTTATTGATGAATTTGCGAAAAGGAATTTAAGATTTATTATTAATAAAGTATCTTTTCTATACCCTCCAGAAAATCTGGTTGAAAAATTAAAGTCCTTTGGATGGAAGGAAGAAGGGATACAGAACTGGATAATGAGTAAAAATATTTAAAGAATTTTATCAGGAGGGAGATTATGAAAGCAATAGCAGGAAAAACATGGTTATCAAAACCAGATGAAGTTAATTCAAAAATAATTGAATGGAAGAAAGAATTTCCTGAAATAGTAAAGATAGACGAAGAAATACAGTTTTCTGGAGACAATGTCTATGCAATTACTGTGACTGATAGAGAATATAAAAATAAGAAAAATTTTCTTCTTGCAGTTCCCCATGCTCATGAGCCAGCAGGAACAGCAGCTGCTATGAATTTTTTAAATGAGGTAATTACCGGTAAAAAATTAGATGGAAGCAGAAGTAATTTATCGAGAGAAGAAATATTAAAAAGAGTGCGACTTACTTTTATACCTGTTTGCAATCCTTATGGTAGAAAAAAATCTCCAGTTGATTGGTGGGATGGAACAAAAT
>JAGGVW010000232.1 GCA_021157805.1 bacterium | reverse complement strand
TCCCCCTCTCTACTTCATCCTTCTCTATCCCCCTCAATAATAACCCTACATTATCTCCTGCTACACCTTCATCTAACTCCTTCCTGAACATCTCTACCCCTGTAACTACCGTCTTCTTTATATCATGGCTTAACCCTATTATCTCTACATTATCACCTACTTTCACCTTACCTCTCTCTATCCTCCCTGTCGCTACCGTCCCCCTCCCTGTTATACTAAATACATCCTCTACTGCCATCAAAAATGCCTTATCTACATCCCTGGTCGGTGTCGGTATGTATTCATCTACCGCATCCATCAATCCCCATATCTTCCCACACCACTGACATTCCCTCTTGCCACATCCACATTCCAATACCTTCAATGCACTCCCCTTTATCACTGGTACCTCATCCCCGGGAAATCCATACTTGCTTAATAACTCCCTCACTTCTACTTCTACCAATTCTACCAACTCCTCATCCTCTACTTGATCCATCTTGTTCAAAAATACTACTATCGCCGGCACTTCTACCTGCCTGGCTAATAATATGTGCTCCCTTGTCTGCGGCATTGGTCCATCTGGCGCACTTACTACCAATATCCCTCCATCCATCTGCGCCGCCCCTGTTATCATATTCTTTATGTAATCTGCATGCCCAGGACAATCTATATGAGCATAATGCCTCTTGTCTGTCTCATACTCTATATGCGCTATGTTTATCGTTAATCCCCTCTCCTTCTCCTCCGGTGCTTTATCTATCTCTTCATACTTGGTCTCCTTCGCTTTGTTCTCCTTCGCTAATACCATCGTTATCGCACTCGTTAATGTCGTCTTCCCATGATCTACATGCCCTATTTTCCCTATGTTTACATGTGGCTTGCTCCTTATAAATTTCTCCTTCGCCATCTCTTACCTCCTTTTAGTTTTTTAAAAATAAAACTCCCTCTCTTCTCTTTTCACTTTATTATAATTTTGTTGAGTTCCTCTCCAGGAACTCTTTCATAACATAATGGTTCTATTATACAACTTCCTCTTCCCTGTGTCAAGGAACGAAGAATAGTTGTATAACCAAATATTTTTCTTAATGGTATCCGTGATATTATAACCTTTAAATCTTTATGTGTTTCAATATTATCTATTTTACCTTTTCTAAAATTTAAATCATTTATAATCTCACCCAAAAATTCTTCAGGAACAGTTATTTCAACTTTCATTATTGGTTCAAGGAGAACTGGCAGTCCTTTCTGATATGCATTTTTGAAAGCGATTGTAGAAGCAATCTTATAAGCAACTCCATCAGAATCAGTCGGGTGAAAAGACCCATCAATAACTATTGCTTTAATATCTATTACAGGAAATCCTCCAAAACTTCCAACTTCCATACCTTCTTTCACTCCTTCTTCAATTGCAGGTATAAATTCAGGAGGTATTTTATCAGAACTTACTTTCGATTCAAAACTAAATCTCTTTCCCCTTTCAAGAGGTTCAAGTTGTAAAATGACATGTCCGTATATCCCTTTAGTTCCTGTTTGTTTTATAAATTTACCTTCTCCTTTTGAGGAAACTGTTATTGTTTCTCTATAAGCAACCTGGGGTTTACCTGTTTTCACTTCAAGTTTTGACTCTCTTCTCAATCTTTCTATAATAACATCTATATGTAATTCTCCCATACCCATAACTATCAACTGGCCTGTTTCAGTATCAAATTTCAACTTTATAGTTGGGTCCTCTTCTGTAATTTTCGAAAGTGCTGCATAAACATCTTCCTGTTGTGCTTTTGTTTTTGGTTCTACTGCAACATAAATAACTGGTTCTGGAAATTCAAGCGGTTCAAAAATAATTGGATGGGATTGTTCACAGATTGTATCTCCTGTATATGTTTTCTTCATTCCAATTAAAGCAACAATTTCTCCTGCTTTCCCTTCATTTTTTTCCTGATATTTATTCGCATGAACTTCAAGAATTCTTAAAACTTTCTCCTTAATATTCCTTGAACTGTTAAATACTCTCTGTCCCCTTTTAATTTTCCCTGAATAAATTCTTGTGTATAAAACTCTTCCAATATGAATATCATTATACACTTTAAAAACAATTGCAGATAGGGGTTGATTTTCGTCAGGAATACGGTTAATTTTTTCTTTTCCGTCAATGGAAAAACCATATACTCTTCCTCTATCAACAGGAGAAGGGAGATAATTCACAATCCCATCAAGCAAAAAAAGTATCCCTTTGTTTCTCAAAGCAGAACCACAAAAAGCTGGAAAAAATTTGTTCTCAATTGTTCCTTTTCTTATACCTCTTTTTATTTCACTTTTTGTTATTTCCTTCCCTTCAATATATTTCTCCATCAAATAATCATCAACTTCTACAACCATTTCTATTAAAACTTTTCTATAATGTTCTAATTTTTCCAGATTTTCCTCCCTTACTTCTCTCACTTCTGCTTCTGTTTCATAATTTCCTTTATAAATCACTTCTTTTTCTTCTAAAACATCAATAAGACCAATAAAATTTTCATCTTTATCATAAACAGGAATATTCATAACAAGTGGAAGTGATTTTAATTTTATTTTTATATCTTCTATAACTTTAAAAAAATCTGCTCCCACTCTATCAAGTTTATTTACAAAAATTAATCTTGGAACTTTATATTTTTCACTTTGTCTCCAGACAGTTTCTGATTGTGATTGAACACCTCCAACTCCACAGAAAATTCCAATCGCCCCATCAAGAACTCTCAATGACCTTTCTACTTCTGCTGTAAAATCAACATGTCCTGGAGTATCTATAATGTTTATTTTATGCTCTTTCCAGAAACAGGTGGTAGCAGCAGCAGTTATCGTTATCCCTCTTTCTTTCTCCTGGTCCATCCAGTCCATAACTGCTGTTCCTTCATCTACTTCTCCAATTTTGTATGTTTTCCCCGTATAATATAAAAATCTCTCTGTAGTTGTGGTTTTCCCTGCGTCAATATGTGCTATTATTCCAATATTTCTGTTCTTTCTTATTTCGTTCATTTTCCTTTTAATTTGCCTTTTTTAGTATCTTTTCCAGACAGAAATATATATCCTCTAATTCCAATCTATAAATAAATCCTGCTATAGCAGGATAAGGGATGGAAGAAGAGATTACCATCTATAATGAGCAAAGGCACGATTTGATTCCGCCATTTTGTGAGTATCGTCTTTCTTTTTCACACTGGCACCTTCTCCGCGTGATGCCTCAAGAATTTCATTAACAAGTTTATCAACAATTGATTTACCCTTTTTACTTCTTGCAGTTTCGATTATCCATCTTATAGCAAGAGATAAACTTCTATGAGACGGGACTTCAATTGGAATTTGATAAGTAGCACCACCAACTCTTCTGGGTCTGACTTCCAATTTTGGTTTAACATTATTGAGGGCTTTTTTGAAAACTATCAAAGGGTCCTGATTTGTTTTTTCTTTTATTTTATCCATTGCTTGGTAAAAAATCCTGTATGCAAGACTTTTTTTACCATCCCACATAAGTTTGTTTATGAATTTTTCTACTTCATAATCATTATATTTGGGATCTCCTTCAATTTTTCTTTTCTCTGCTCTTTTCCTTCTCGGCATTTAACCCTCCTGTTTTTTCTTTCCTTCCTTTGGCTTCTTCGCTCCATATTTTGACCTGGATTTTTTTCTATCCTCAACACCACCAGCGTCAAAAGCACCTCTTACTATATGATATTTTACTCCTGGTAAATCTCTGACTCTTCCTCCTCTTACCAGAACTATTGAGTGCTCCTGTAAATTATGTCCTATTCCAGGGATATAAGCAATTACTTCTTTCCCATTTGAAAGACGAACCTTCGCTATTTTTCTGAGAGCTGAATTTGGCTTTTTAGGAGTTGTTGTCTTTACATAAAGACAAACTCCTTTTTTAAAGGGATTCTTTTGCAAAGCCGTTGACTTACTTTTCTTCTTTTTTGCCTCTCTTTTCTTCCTTATTAACTGATTAACTGTTGGCATTATTATCCTCCATTTCCTCAAATTATAATATTTTACTTTTGTGTTTCTATAAATTCAACTCCTTCTTTTTCAGCAGAAAGTTCTTCACTATAAACACCGGTTCCTGCTGGGATTAACTTTCCAAGAATGACATTTTCTTTAAGCCCTTCAAGATAATCCTCTGCTCCAAGAACTGCTGCATTTGTAAGAACTTTCGTTGTCTCCTGAAATGAAGCAGCAGATATGAAACTTGAACTACTTAAAGCAACTCTTGTTATTCCAAGCACTAAGGGTTTATAAGTAGCAGGTTTTTTCCCTTTTGGTAGTGATTCATTTATTTTCTGAATCTCAACCCTGCTTATTTCCTCTCCTTCAAGAAGGAATGTATCTCCTGGGTCCTCAACCCTTACCTTTGAAAGCATCTGTCTAATTATTATCTCTATATGTTTATCGTTTATTGTAACTCCCTCAATTCTGTAAACTTTCTGAATCTCATTTAAAAGGTATTCCTGAACTTTTTTCTCACCCTGGATTTTTAAAATATCCTGAAGAACTACAGGCCCATCTGTAAGTTTCTGCCCGGGTAAAACAGAATCCCCATTTCCAACAAGAAGATGCTTTCCGTAAGGGACTGTATATACTTTTTCTGTTTTTGTGTCTTCATTCTTCACTTTTATTTTCCTTGTGCCTCTATCAGAAGGTAATATTTCAACTATTCCTTCTATTTCACTTAAAATAGCAGGATTTTTAGGAGTTCTGGCTTCAAATAATTCAGAAACTCTTGGCAGTCCTGCTGTTATATCCTGTGCTCTTGCGGTTGTGTGGATTTTCTTGGCAATTATATCACCAGGATAAACTTTCTCCCCTTCTTTTACAACAATCCTTGCTTCTTCTGGAATATGGTAGTTATCAATAGTATTTCCTTTTTTGTCTTTTAGCATTATCTGTGGCTCCATTTCCTCTCTATGTGGAATTATAACTAAACTCTGAATTTTTGTTGAAGAATCATACTCTTCCTTTGCTGTTTTCCCGATTTCTATATCTTTAAAAACAACAATTCCTTCTTTATCAGCAATTATTGGAATTGAATATGGATCCCAACTTGCCATTAACTGACCCGATTTAACTTTGCTTCCATTTTTGATTTTAAGAACCGAACCAACTCTTAAAGTATATTTTTCAAGTTCCCTTCCTCTTTCATCTTCAATTCTTATATTCCCTTCTCTGTGAACAACTACAATTTCACCTTCTTTATTTATAACAGTCCTTAAATTCTCTTCGTATTTCAGTATACCCTCTTTTTTAGCCCTTAACTGTGAAGGGCCAATTCCTCTTGATGCAGTTCCTCCTGTGTGGAATGTCCTTAAAGTAAGTTGTGTTCCTGGTTCTCCGATTGATTGAGCAGCAACTACTCCAACTGCTTCTCCAATATTTACAAGCTTCTTTTTAGACATATCCCATCCATAACATTTAGCACAAACTCCCTTTTCTGATTTACAGGTGAGAACTGACCTTATCCTTATTTTTGGTATTCCTGCTTCAACAATTCTCTTTGCTTTTTCTTCATCTATAACTTCTCCTGCTTTTACAATAGTTTCATCTGTAACAATATCAACCACATTATCAAGGGCAACTCTTCCTATTATTCTTTCTTCAAGAGGTATTATAACTTCATCTTCTTCAACAAGTGAAGAAATAAGGATGCCTTCAAGAGTTCCACAATCTTCTTCTGTTACCATAACTGAATGAGAAACATCAACAAGTCGTCTGCTTAAATATCCAGCATCTGATGTTTTTAAAGCAGTATCAACCAGTCCTTTTCTTCCACCATGTATTGATATGAAATACTCAAGAAGCGTTAATCCTTCCTTGAAATTTGATATAACAGGTGTCTCCACTATTTCTCCAATCCCACCTGTAACCTTCTTTGTAGGTCTAATCATAAGTCCTCTCATTCCCATTAACTGATTTGCCTGATTTTTATTACCTCTTGCACCTGATGAAACCATAAGATATATTGGATTAACCCTGAATGGTTTTATTCCTCTGTCTTTCTCTATAGTATCCATCACATAATCACAAACTTCATTTGTGGTGGATGTCCATATATCAACAATTCTGTTATACCTTTCTCCTTCTGTTATTACTCCATTTTTATAGTTCTTTTCTACTTTTTCAACCTCTTTCATCGCCCTTTCAACTAAAGTTGTTTTCATTTCAGGTGTTTTAAGGTCATCTATTCCAATTGTTATCCCTCCTATTGTAGAGTAGTAAAAACCAAGTTCTTTAATTTTATCAAGAGATTCAACTGTAATTTCATAACCAAATCTATCAAATAACTCCTTTATTAAATTTTCAAGTTTTTTAACTTCAAACTGTTCGTTTTTAAAAGGCATTCCCGGCGGTAAAATCTCGTTAAAAATTATCCTCCCAACCGTTGTCGTGATAATCTTCCCTCTTTCATCTCTCACTCTAATAGGTCTGTGCAATTCAACAATTCCTTCATTGTAAAGGAATTTCGCTTCATCAAAATTTGAAATACATTTTGGATATTCTTCTTCATCACTTATAAACGTAAGATAGAAACAACCCATTACAATATCTCTTGTTGGAGTAACTATTGGTTTACCACTTGCAGGAGAAAGAATATGCGTTGTTGCCTTCATCAAAAGTTCTGCTTCTATAACTGCTTCAGGTGTTAAAGGAACATGAACACTCATTGTATCACCATCAAAATCAGCATTAAAAGCAGGACATACAAGAGGATGAAGTTTTATTACATTTCCTTCAATAAGTCGTGGTTCAAATGCCTGAATACTTAATCTATGTAATGTCGG
>JAGGVW010000003.1 GCA_021157805.1 bacterium | reverse complement strand
GGGAATAACATTAGAAAATGTGATAAATGGAATAAAAAAATTGAGGAGAAGTTTTAAGGGAATCCTATCTCTTCAAATAATGGTTCTTCCCATAAACATTGGGGAAGTTAAAGAGATATCAGAGATTGTAAAGGAAATAAATCCAGACGAAGTGCACCTTAATACACCAACAAGACCTCCATGGAAAAAACCTGTTGAAAAGGAGAAACTAATTCCATTGAAGGAGTTATTTTACCCACTCAAGGTTAGAACGCCATACGATTAAGAGAGTGTTATAATAAAACAAAAAGCGGAGGTTAAAATGAGAAAAATTATTCTAATCTCTATCTTAATATTTGGAATGATCTTTATGGCTCTCCCTTTGCGTGGAGCTTCCTATGAAGATATCATAGTTTTAAAACTCGTGATAGGAAGCAAAATAATGTATGTAAATAAGACACCTATTGAAATGGGTGTAGCTCCTGTAATAATTGAGGATAGAACCCTTCTTCCAATAAGGTGGATAGCAGAACCTCTTGGAGCTTTTGTTGGTTGGGACGCAAATGAGAGGAAAGTAACAGTGGAACTTAAAGATATATTTATTGAGATGTGGATAGGAAAGAGTATTGCTTTTGTAAATGGAAAACCAAAACCAATTGATCCGGGAAATCAAAAGGTGGCTCCAATAATTCTTCCTCCAGGAAGAACAATGATTCCTGTAAGATTTGTTGCAGAGAATCTTGGATGCAAGGTTGACTGGGATGGAGTAACAAGAACAGTTACAATAACCTATCCAAAAGAAAGCGCAGAAAACAATTCTTTCATTGTATGGAGATTCAAAACTGGAAGTCAGATATTCTCTGATGCTACAATCTATAATGGTCTCCTGTATATAGGTTCTCAGGACAGTTATCTCTACTGCCTTGACCCTGATAGTGGAACCCTTGTGTGGAAGTTTAAAGCCGGTGGTTCGATTCAAACGAAACCATACGGATACAATGAAAGAATCTATTTTGGCTCATGGGATAGAAACCTCTACTGTGTTGATGGAAATACAGGTAAAGTTGTTTGGAAGTTTGAAACTAAAGGTAGTATTCTTTCCTCCCCAAAAATAAATGATGGCTTCGTTGCCTTTGGCTCAGATGATGGATTTTTGTATCTATTAAAAGCGGATAATGGAGAACTTATCTGGAAGTTTAAAACAGATGGTAGAATTGGATTTTCCTCTCCACTTATCTATAAGAATTATGTGATTGTTGGCTCCTCTGATTCCTATCTTTACTGCGTGAACAAGACCGACGGTAGTCTTGCGTGGAAGTTTAAAACAGGAAAGTGGATTCAAACAGATCCTGTGGTTTACAAGGAGAGAGTTTACATTGGATCAAGCGATTCATATATCTATTGTCTCAAACTGGAGAATGGCGAACTTATATGGAAAAAAGAAGTAAATAGAGAGGAAACTTTCTTCTCTCTTCATAATGGAAAAATTTTTGTCTCATCAAGTTATCTTGAATGCCTTGATGCCGAAACTGGTGATAAAATCTGGGAGAATCCAGAAGTAGGTACATACAATAAACCTGCCTACAGTAATGGCAAACTCTACTGTGGATTCATGATGTTTTACTGTGTTAATGCAGAGACAGGAGAGATTCTCTGGAATTACAATCCAGAAAACGAACCAAAAGAGGGTGATTGGGCCTGGATCTACTCAACACCTGTAATATATAATAAAAAAGCCTATTTCGGTTCAGGAAACACATATATTTATTGTATTAATTTGGAAAGGGCAAATTATAAAACTTTTCAGAATCTTTTATCCTTAAAACAAAAGTAATTTAAAAATGGTTTTTAATTCTTCCATTTTCTAAGTATAAAATTCTATCTGCTATCATATAAGTTGGTGGTCTATGAGCAATTATTATTATGTTGCTTTTCTCTTTCAACCTCAATATAGATCTCTTTATCTTTTTCTCTGTTTCTAAATCTATATCTGATGTAGGTTCATCAAATATGAAAACTTTTGGAGAAAGTAAAAATGCTCTTGCTAAAGCAACTCTTTGAGCTTCACCGGATGAGAGATTTATTCCATCTTCTCCAATTATAGTATCTAATCCATAAGGTAATTTATCAATAAAATCAATTGAAGCATCTTTTAGGGCATTATTTAACTCTTCATAACTAACATTATTTACTCCATATGTGATATTTTCATACAAAGTTCCATTAAATACATAATTTTCATGAAGAAAGAATATAACATGTTTTCTCAAACAAGATAATTTAATATCTTTTATATCAACACCATCCAATAAAATCCTTCCCTCATCAGGATCAAAAAATCTAACCATTAATTTAGCAAGCGTAGTCTTTCCAGAACCTGTAGGACCAATTATAGCAGTTATTGAGTTTGGAGGAAATTCAACACTTATATTAAATAATACTTTTTTTGTATCATAACTAAATGAGACATTTTCAACCACTATTTTTCCCTCTTTTGGAATAAAATCTATCGCATCGGGTCTTTCTATTACTTGTGGTTTAATTTCTAAATATTCTTTCACTCTCGCTAAACTTACTCTTATACTTTGAAAGGAAAGGATTAAATTTGTAAAACTTGAAATTGGTCTGTAAAGAATGCCAGTAAACATTAGAAAAGCCATTAATGTTCCTACCGTCATCTTATTTTGAATAACTAGTATCCCACCATAGAAGATTATACTCAATGACCATATATTACTTATTAAAATCTGTAGAATATTTGAAAATTTTGTTATCATGAAGGTTTTTATTTCCCATTTTACTAATTCCGTTAGTTTTTTAAGGAAATTTCCCTGTTCATGTTTTTCTGTTCCTAAACTTCTTACAAGCTGTATTCTCCTAAAATGTTCAACGGTGTATCCTCTTATTGTTTGGTTTTTAATTCTCACCTTTTTAGCATAATTTAAAATTGGGTTTCTAAATCTTGCAATTATATAAGCCTGGATAGTAAGGATTATGAAAGTAAATAATGCAAGAGTTAAATTCCATTTAATCATAAAGATTGCACTAATTAACAAGATAATCTGCATTGGAATCTGGACGAGGATATCCTTCCATGAGTTAACGAGCAATTCGGTGTCACTATGAAGCCTATAACTTATTCCTCCACTACTCTCTTTTTTATAAAAACTTATTGGTGCAAACTGGAGATTTTTAAATATATCCAGTTTTAATTTTATTAGAATCTGTTTGAAGGTTTTTATTAAAATGTAGCTTGATAAAAGCGAAGAGAAGAGTAAGATAATGAGAATGCCAATAGAAATCAGGATTAGCGGCTTAAAATAGGAATAATTTTTACCAACAATGACAAAATCCATTAAAAACTTAGTTATGAGAGGGGATACTAAGGTACATATTTGGGATACAATGCCTAGCACTAATCCAAAAACAATAGATTTCCAGTATGACATTATATATTTATTCAATAAAGAAAGGTAGATTCTAACACCTTCTTTCATTTAGATATAGTATGTTTTTTCTTAATTCTCTCTTCTATCAATAAAAGAAGAACGATACCTATGAGAAAGAAAGACAAAGTGGCTTTATAGGGACAATAATAAAAAAAATAAAAAGGATAAAAAATTATATTCAACAGAATCTTAGTTGATGAATTAAGATGACCATCTGTAACTGATAACCAAGAGGAATATCTACGGAATGGTAAGCCATTTAGACGGGAGAAGAAAAAATAATTAATAAGCAATTTTTTTGTTTTTGGGTAATTACTGCTAAAATATGCATTCTGAATTTTCTTCTTAAATTCAAAATATTTAGCTATAATACTATTTCTTGGTATCAGAAAATAAGCTTTCAACCTCTTTTCAATCTCTTTTGATGGTTTTGGAAGATTTAAAATATAATTTTTCCATTCATCCAACAACTCAAATTCGTTCCTTCCATAAATTTTTTTAAAACTGTCTTCCCTTATCCCTATCTCTGCGAGTTTTTTCATACTATCAATTCCGTAACGTTCTATTAAGTAACCAACAAATGAACTTAAATAGAATAGATGAAATTCAGATTCGATAAACTCTTTATAATTGGTAGGCTTAAGGATCAAATTTGGGTGAGATATATCTTTAAAAAATTCATCAATATCCTCGCTTTCGATTTTTTCTTTGACAATATAATGATATATGCATATAGAATCTGGGTGCATTTCGCGTTCATCCAAGTAAACTATTAAAGCTTCTGTGAAAGAAAAATGCACACCATTTGGCCAAAACTTATTTATAAGTATGTGTCTATATTCATGACCTACGCTTAGTTTTGATGTTAGATTCTCATCTATTACATTTGGGTGCAGTGTCATAAAAGCTGTGTCGTTGGAGTAATGTGCTAAGGT
>JAGGVW010000056.1 GCA_021157805.1 bacterium | reverse complement strand
CTTTTTCCGTTTTTTATTCGGATTGTATATTGATTGTAAACAGAAAATCCAGAATTTTTTTCAACAGGAATTTTTATAAATTCAATATTTTTTAATTCTTCTGAGTAAATTTGTGATATTTTTCTTCGTCTCATATTAAACTCATTAAGATATTTCATTTTTGCAAGTAAAATACCTGCCTGAATTGTGTCAAGTCGAGAATTATAACCAATATAATTTACATTATACTTGTCTTTCCCGCCATGTTTCCTCAACATTTCACTTATTCCAAAAAGTTCCTCATCATCTGTTGTTAACATTCCCCCATCACCAAAACCACCCAGATTTTTTGAAGGAAAAAAAGAAAAGGCATTTATATCTCCAAAAGAACCTGTTATCTTATTGGTGAATTTTGCACCAAAACTCTGGGCACAATCTTCAACAATAAAAAGATTATATTTCTCGGCAATTTTTTTTATTTCTCCAATTTCGCAGGGATTTCCAAAAAGATGGACCGGGAGAATACCAACTATTTTTGATGAATATTCAGAATTTAAAACCTCTTCAATTTTTTCAATATCAATGTTGAAAGTATCCAGATTCACATCAACAAAAAGAGGGGTTGCTCCACTTCTCAAAATTGCATCCCCAGTAGCAGTAAATGTAAAAGGAGTGGTGACTACTAAATCCTCTCTCTCCCAGTAATCTCTTCCTTTTATTTTTATGGCAAGTGCTCTCAATGAAATAACTAAAGCATCTGTTCCTGAAGCAACACCCACACAATATTTAATTCCTATATATTCACTAACTTTCTTTTCAAGTTCTTTAACTTCTTCTCCAAGTATCCATTTTTGATGTTGAAGACATTTCTTTATTGCTTCATTTACATCATTTTTCATATAATCATATTCTCTTTTTAAATCTAACAATGGGATATTCATAATGCCTCCTTGTTATTTACACTTAAAGCGTTTAAATTCATAGTTATTTGTAGTTATTTGTTGTTATTTGTTGTTATTTGTTTTTTGGCTCTGATTTTTATGTCTGTAATAAAATTATTTAGTTCTCGCACAATTTTATAAATTTCCAGATTTTCTAAATTTTCTCTTTTCATCTCCTACCTAATAACCACCTAATAACCACCTAATAACTACTCCCCTTCCCTCACCACCAGCAGTTCACCCTCCCCTAATTTATACTCATTGCCACAACTACATTTTGCTTCACTATTTTCGAATTTTAAAACATTTCCACATTTACACACCCACCCTACTATTTTTGCTGGAACTCCCACTACCAGAGCATAATCTGGAATATCTTTTGTAACAACTGCTCCTGCTCCAATAAAAGCGTATTTTCCAATTGTGTTTCCACAGATTATTGTCGCATTTGCTCCTATCGTTGCTCCTGTTTTTACAAGAGTTGTTTTAAATTCGCTCTTTCTTTCTATAAAAGCCCTTGGATTTATCACATTGGTAAAAACACAGGAAGGTCCACAGAAAACATAATCCTCAAGAATTACTCCTTTATAAACAGAAACATTATTTTGAATTTTACATCCCTTACCTATTTTTACATCAGGTCCTATCATAACATTTTGTCCAATAACACAATTCTCTCCAATTTCACTATTTTTCAAAATATGAGAAAAATGCCATATTTTTGTTCCTTCTCCAATTTTTACATCTTCATCAATAATTGAAGTTGGATGAACAAAATATTTTTTCATTGATAACTCCTTTTTAACGACTTTTCTGCCATTTGTAAAACTTTAAGGACTTTCAAACCCTCTTTCCCATCAGTCAATGGTTTTTTCCTTTCTTTTACACACTTAACAAAATGCTTTATTTCTACCTTCAATGGTTCTTTATCTTCACATTGGACAATTTCACCTTTACATTTTTCTATTGCTGGTAATTCGTTATCCTTCCAGTTTATTTTATGAGAATACATTGTTAATTTTTTCTCTTTCTGTGTATCATCAAAGACAATCATTCTTTTATTTCCAACAACAACAAATTTCTGTTCTTTAAATGGATTAAGCCATGAAACAAAAATATGTGCCTTTATTCCGGAGGGAAAAGAAAAAAATGTTAAAGTTACATCCTCAACATTATGGGGTAAATAAATTCCTCCATAAGAAAAGACATTTTCTGGCATTTCTTCTGTTAAAGAAAGTAAAAGAGAAATATCATGAGGAGCAAAACTCCATAAAATATTCTCTTCATTTCTTATTCTTCCAATATTAAGTCGGTTAGAATAAATGTATTGTATCTTTCCTATATCACCGTTTTTTATAATTTCTTTCATTTTCACAACAGATGGATGATAATGGAGAATGTGTCCAACCATTAAAACACATCCATTTTTTTCAGCAATTTCCACAAGTTCTTCCCCTTCCTCCACCTTTAAAGAAAGAGGCTTTTCTACAAATACATCCTTCCCTGAAAGAAGAAATTTTTTAGCAAGAGTATAATGAGTAGAAACAGGGGAAGAAACAATAACACCTTCTATTTTTTCATTCTGAATTATTTCTTTTATATCTGTTGTAGTTTTAATTCCTTTAAATTTTTCTTCTATATTTTTGAGAATCTCTATACTGGTATCACAGACAATTTCAAGAATCCCTAATTCCCGGGAAACTCTAACAAGATTTTTTCCCCAGTATCCAGCTCCAACAACCGCTATTTTCATTTTAATCACTTTTTTGAAACACTCCTTTTATCCCTTCTCGCCAGGGAAATCGAAAAAAACTTCCTTTATAGGTAAAACCTGCTTTTTCACACATTTTTTTTAATGTTTTTAAGGAAAAATAGAATAAATGTTCAGGTGGTTTGAAATGACCCCAATTTTTTCCTTCTTTTTTCACATTTTGATGTTCAACATCAGGAGTTGCTATGATTAAAAATCTGTTTTCTTTGAGAAGAGAATAGCACTTTTTAAAACATTCAGAAGGATTTGTGAGATGTTCTATTAAATCAAACATAGTAATAACATCAAATTTCCCCTCAATGTTTAAATCAAGAAAATTTCCTTTTATCACATTTACTCCAAATTGCTTTATGGCAAATTCTACTTCCTCTTCACATATCTCTATACCTGTAACTTCCCAGCCAAGAGATTTCCCTTCCTTCAACAGAAAACCACATCCACACCCTATATCCAGAAGATTTACCCTTTTTTGTTTCCCAAAAATTCTTTTTATACGATTTATTTCTCTTCTTGCCTCTCTTAACTTGGATTTTAATTTAGTTGGATACCTCTTTATATAAAACTTTTGATGACCTTCATAAAATTTTTCAATTTCATCTTCTTCTGGCTGGGGATTTACATAAACAAGACCACAGTTTCTACATTTTACAATTCTATATCCATTTTTCTCAAATAAAAATTCATCATCTTTTTTACCACATAGATTACAATTTATTTCTTTCATAAATTTTCTCCAGAATGTCCTTTACTTTAATTTCTTTCATACATATCATTTTATCACATTTTTTTCTATAACAGGGACTACACTCAACTTTTTTATAAATATAATCAACTCCGGGAGGACAGTGTCTTTTTGGGTCAGTAGGTCCAAATATTCCTATGGTTTTTACTCGGCTGGCTGCTCCTATATGTAAAGGAGCACTATCAGTTGTTATAACAACTTTTGAATTTTTTATAATGAAAATCAATTGAGAAATATTTGTCTCATCTGAAAGATTTAATGGTTTATTTTTCATTTTTTTTATTATTTTCTCAATTTCCTCTCTTCCTTTCCCTATAAAGACAATCTTTTCTCCTTTTTCAATTAAAATATCCGCAAGTTCAGCAAATCTTTCAGGGGGCCATCTTTTTGTCTCCCATTCAGGAGAGGCAACTGGATGAATAAGAATATAATTTCCCTTTTCAAGTTTATAT
>JAGGVW010000259.1 GCA_021157805.1 bacterium | reverse complement strand
AATTTCAAATATCCTTATTGTTTTCTTCTTTTCCAATTAGGACCTCTTTAAGATATGAAAACATACAGTATGGCTTAATATAGATTTTTAAAAATAATGAATTTTTCTGTTTCTCTATTTTTACAACTTTCCCAACTTTTATACCTGAAGGGTAGAACTCACTGTATCCCGAAGTTATAATCTCATCTCCTATTTTAATTTTACTGTCAGATGAAATATATTTCAAAAGAAGAAATGGGGTAGTCCCTCCTTCAACTATTCCAACTTCTTTAGTTGATGAAACAACAATACTTACTTTTGAATTTGCGTTAAATATAGTTGAAACATAGGAGACATTCTTTTCCACTTTCTCCACTTTTCCAACAAGATATAAATCCTCTGTGATAACAACCATTCCACTTTCAACATTATCATTTTCACCTCTGTTAACAATAAGTTCTGCAGGGAAAATATACGGTATAAAACTTACAACTTTACTTACAATAAATTTGTTTAAATAATTCCCTTCCTTTAATTTAAGAATTTTTTTTAATCTTTTATTTTCTTCAATTATCTCAGAGTAATTTATAATCTTTTTTTCTCCTGAAGAATAACTCTCAGAAAAATTCCGTGAAAGATAAAATCTATTTACAAGAAATGAAAAATAGATAAAAACAAAAAGAATTATTTCTTTCCTGAAGCGCCATAACATATTTTTATTCCAGTATTCCTTTTTCTTAGAACTAAACCCTATTTGGTCAAACAAACCAGGTTTTGAGTAATTTATTCAGGAAATTGCTTAAAGTATTTTTCTTCTTCAAGCATTTTTCCTGTTCCTCTTACAACAGCAGTAAGAGGGTCTTCAGCAATTATTACAGGAAGTTTTGTCTCCTGAGAAATAAGTTTATCAATTCCTTTTAAAAGAGCACCTCCACCTGCAATTACTACTCCTCTTTCAATTAAATCGCTTGAAAGTTCAGGAGGTGTTTCTTCAAGAACATCTCTTACAGCATTCACTATTAAATTTAATGTATCCTGTAATGCCTCTCTTATCTCTTCAGAATTTACCTTAATCTGTTTTGGTAATCCTTCAACTAAACTTCTTCCATGAACTTCCATTTCAAGTTCCTCATCAAGTTTAAAAGCAGAACCAATTTTCATCTTAATTTCTTCAGCGGTTCTTTCACCAATTAAGAGGTTATATTTTTTCTTCAAATATTCTATTATTGCCTCATCCATTTCATTTCCAGCAATTCTCAAACTTTTTGTAATAACAACTCCCCCAAGTGAAATAACTGCCATTTCAGTAGTTCCACCACCTATATCTATAATAAAACTTCCACATGGTTCCTCCACAGGTAATCCAACTCCTATTGCTGCTGCCATTGGCTCTTCAACAATTCTTACAAGTCGTGCTCCTGCTTTCAATGCAGTTTCTCTAACAGCCCTCCTCTCAACGCTTGTTATCCCTGAAGGAACAGAAACTACAATCCTGGGTGGTAAAACAAATCTATGTTTTGGTGTCTTCACTTTTGCTATGAAGTATCTTAACATTGCCTCACATGCTTCAAAATCAGCAATCACTCCATCTTTCATAGGTTTCATTGCTATGATATTGGAAGGGGTCTTACCAAGCATCCTTTTTGCTTCTCCGCCAACAGCAACAACTTCTTTGGTGTTTGTATTCATAGCAACTATAGAAGGTTCCATCAAAACAACACCTTTGCTTCTTACAAAAACACAGGTATTCGCTGTGCCCAGGTCAATACCTATATCATTTGAGAAAAAATTTAAAAACTTTACCATCTATTTCTCCTTCAATTTTCTTGTTCTATTACTTTAAAAACTTCATCACCTTCTCTTACCACATTATCAACTTTTATTCCTATCTCATCACCTGCATTTGCAACTTCAACTGGCTGATGTTCTACCTGCATTGAATCAATTTTTTGAGTAAAATCTGTTGTATGTCCTTTTATATGTATCGTATCCCCCTTTTTTAACTGCTCCGAAATTATTTTGATAGCAGCAACTCCAATTTTGTTGAAATAATGCGTCACCTCACCTATCTTTATTTCTTTCATCTCCCACCTCCATTTTATTTAACACATCCACAAAAACACTCACTAATTCTCTATCAAACTGAGTATCTGCGTTTCTCATAAGTTCTTTTATTGCTTCTTCTTTACTTAGAGCATCTCTGTAAGGTCTCTTTGAAATCATAGCACTATATGCATCTGCAATTGATAAAATCTTTGCATACAGAGGAATTTTTTCTCCTGGTATCCCTTTTGGATAACCCCTTCCATCAATTCTTTCATGATGATATAAACACGCTTCAACTGCTTTATTATCCAGATTGAGTGGCTGAATAATGTTGACTGTTATAAGTGGATGCTTTTTTATGATATTTCTTTCTTCAGGTGAAAGAGGTCCCTTTTTAAAAAGAATCTCATCTTTTATACCAAGTTTTCCTAGGTCATGCAAATAGGAAGATATTTTCAGCATTTCAATTTCTTCTTCACTTAATCCTAATCGTTTACCAAGAAGTACTGAATAATAAGCAACCTGTTCAGAATGACCTTTTGTATATTTATCTTTTGCTTCAAGGGAATTTATTAAACTTTTTATAGTATTGAGATAGGAAGAATGAACATCTTCAAGAAGAAAAGAATTTTCAATTCCAATTCCTACCTGTGTTGCAAATAAATCAAGAAATCTTATCTCATTCTCTTTCATCCCTCTTTTTTCAGGAATTTCTATTTCAAAAATCCCAATTTCTTTCTCTCTGCCTTTCACCCTGACAGATATTAAAATTCTATCAATTTTTTTCTCTATTCTTGTCGTCTTTGCCCCAAAAATTTTATTTACTTCTTTTAAAGGATAACTTATTCTAAGTTTGTTAGTATAATTCTTTTCATATTTATGTTTTCTTAAAATAAAATGATTACTGCTTTCATCAAGTAAATAAATTGAAATTCTTTTTGGAGAAAATAATTCTAAAAGTAAATCACAAATTTTATCAAGGAGGGTTTCTAGATTCGTTAAAGAAACAATATTTTTATTTAATTCAAGGAGCGTTTCAATCATCCTCAATCTTGATACTTCTTTTGTTAAACTACCCAATTCAATATTTCTTTTTACAGCATTGAGAAATTGATGTATATCAAATGGTTTAACAACGAAATCATTTGCTCCTGTTTTCATTGCCTTTACAGCATTCTCAATTGTTGCATATCCAGTCATAATAACAATTGGTAGTGTTTCATTGAATTCTCTAATTTTTTTTAAAACTTCAAAACCGTCAATTTCAGCCATCTGTAAATCAAGTAAAACAAGGTCATAATTTCCATTTTCTATTCTATTAATTGCATCAAAACCATTATTTGCTTCTTCAACAATAAAATCCTCCCTTTCAAGTAAATCTCTGCATAACATTCTTATATTTTTGTCATCATCAACTATCAATATTTTTTTATTCATTTTTCTCTCTTTCTAATCCCGAGTTTTTCCATTCTGTATTTTAAAATTCTTCTTGTTGTCTTCAAAATTTTTGATGCTTTTGTCTGATTCCATCCTGCCTTTTCAAGTGCACTTAATATCAATTCTTTTTCATATCTTGCAATTTTCTCTCTATATGGAATATCTTCAATTTCATATCCCTTAATTTCCTGGGGTAAATCTTCTATATTTATTATAACCTTATTTCCTTTTAAAACCAAAATTCTTTCAATAAAGTTTTTTACTTCTCTCACATTTCCAGGCCAGTTATAATTCTGAAGCAATTTAAGTGCTTCTGGAGAAAATGAATTTGTTTTTGAGTTAATTATTTCCTTATAGGTAGAAAAATAAAAATTAATAAGAGGGATTATATCCTCTTTTCTTTCCTTTAATGGAGGGATATAAATTGGAATGACATTGATTCTATAATAAAGGTCTTCTCTGAATTTCCCTTTTTCTATTTCTGTAAGTAAATTTTTTGAAGTGGCAAAAATAAGCCGCGCCTCACTTTCTTTAACCTCATTGCTTCCAAGAGGGGAAAATTTTTTATCCTGCAAAAATCTTAAGATTTTAATTTGAAAGGATAAAGGAATCTCCCCCACTTCATCAAAAAAAATTGTTCCATTCCCTGCAATTTCAATTTTACCTTTTTTGCTTTTAGAAGCATCTGTAAAAGCACCTTTTTCATACCCGAACAACTCACTTTCAAATAATGATTCTGGAATACCAGCACAATGGATGGGAATGAATGGTTCATTTTTCCTCTTGCTTTTTTTATGTATATATCTTGCTATTAATTCTTTCCCAACGCCTGTCGGACCTGTAATCAAAACTGGAGAATTTGTTTCAATAACTTTATCAGCAAGATTTAAGACCTTTTTCATTTTATTACTTCTGAAAATAATATTATCAACAGGATATTCTCTTTCTATCTCTTTTCTTAATATAGAAATCTGACCTTTAAGTTTTTCTGCTTTAAAAATATTCTTTATTACTATCATCAACTCTTCTATATCAAATGGTTTAGTTAAATAATCAACTGCTCCTGCTTTCATTGCTTCTACTGCTACTTTTACTCGAGAGATAGCAGTTAACATTATTACAGGAATATTCTCGTCTATATTTTTAATCTCTTTTAAAACATCTATACCATCCCTATCAGGAAGAATTATATCAAGAATGACAAGGTCTGGAATGTCTTTCTTAACTTTTTCAACTGCTTCTTTTCCTGCTGAAGCAAAATCAAGAGTATACATATCTTTCAATGAAAACTTAAGTGATTCTCTAACCCCAGGTTCATCATCAACTATAAGTATTTTTTTCATTTTTGTCAGCGTTTTCATTAAAAAGGATTATTCTGAAAACCTTCCCTTCTGGTATAACATCAATTTTTAAAATCCCTTTATGTGCCTCTATAATTTTTTTTGTAAGCATGATGCCTATTGAATATGTTGATTTTAAATAGGAGTTAAAGGGGGAGAATATTTCTTCTTTTTTCCCAAAGTTTATTTTCTTTCCATTTTCAATTATTGAAATTTTCACTCCACTTTTTTCCTTTCTTACATCAATTTCAACTTTTCCTCCTTCTTCTGTATCCTCTTTTATAAGTTCAAAAAGGTAATTAATTGCTTCTTTAAATTTATCAGGATCTATTTTTACATAAACATTATCACCATTGATTTTCAAATCTCCTTTGAAAGATACTGCTGTAATTTCTTTTAAAAACTTTAAAATATTCATATCTCTGTAATTTAATTCCATTCTATCAGCAAGTGTATTAATTTTTCTTACAACTTCATTTAATCTTGCAACTTCTTTAATAACAACTTTTGAAAATTTTGTTCTGAACTCTTCCTCATTATATTTTTCAGGAAGTAATTGAACAAAAGTGTTTATTGCAACGAGAGGATTTTTTAACTCGTGAGATAATCTTGAAGCAAGAGAAGTCCAGTATTTACTCCTTTCCATTTCTTTTTCTTTTTCTTTCATTTCTTTTATGAATGTTAAATCCTGAAATATCGCAACTGCTCCTATTACTTCTCCTTTTTCATTCTTTAAACAGTTTGTGCTAAGACCAATTATTTTCTTTTTGGGGATAAAATTAAATTCTTCCCTCTCAAAATTTTTTCCCAATTCCAGAGTTCTTCTTAAATAATCAGCCATTTGAGAACTCAGTTTTTCAATTTTTTCTCCTTTTAAATTTTTCTCTTCAACTCCAAGAATTTTTTTAGCATAAGAATTTAGAATAAAAATTGCACCTTCCCTGTTTATACCAATAACTCCTGCAGGAATATTTTGAAGTATACTTTCCTGAAAACTCTTTTGCTCTTCCATTTCATTATAAAAAAATATGTTTTCAAAAATAGGAGTTATATAATCAAAAAGGAAATATAAACTTCTGATTTCAGATGGAGAAAGCGAACTTCCATCAACTTTATCCCCAGTTATGAAAAAGCCAAAAAGTTTACCTGAAAAATCAAAAAGAGGAAAAAGGAATTTCCCATTTAAAATCTCAACAAAATTTCTTACTTCAACAGGGACATTTCTTTCAGAAATGTCAACTATACTTTTTGTTGAAAGAAGATATTTTACAACTGCACTTTTCATATCAAGTTTTATTTTTTTAACAAGATTTTTTTCAATTCCTATGGTGGCAAAAGGTAAAAATTCACTTTTTGAAAACAAAAATAATATTTGAGTTGTAAGATAGAAATTTTCCCTCAAGGCCTTTAAAATTTCATTAGCAAGAATTTCTATCCTGGGAAATTTATCTGCAATAATTTCAAAAAGATGTTGAAAAAGAAAACCTTCGCCAGAATTACTTTTATTCCCGTTTTTCTCACTGTTATCTTTTTTCTCATTCTTAATTTCTCTTTCGGACAGGATTTTTTCTCTTTCTAAAATTTGATTTACCTTATGGAGTAATATATCGGGATTGAATGGTTTTTCTAAAATATCATAAGCACCATTTTCAAGACATTCTTTTGCTTTATTATTAAAAGAGGGGAACAGGAAAATAACTGGAACTACTGAACTTATTTTTTTTATACTTTCAAGTATTTCAATAGGGTCTTTTTCATCAAAAGGAAGGTCAATAATAATTACAGAAGGTCTTCTTCTATAGAAGACTTCAAGCAATTTTTCAAAATCATTAACATCTTCAACAATAAAATCTTCCTTCAATATCACACTTATGGAATAAACTACTGAATTATCTCTTGAAGCAACAATTGCATAATTCATTTTTCCTCACCATTTACTATTTTAAAGTATAACATAACTTCAGTTCCTTTTCCTTCTTCACTTGAAATTCTTATTCTCCCTTTCAATTCATCAACTATTCTTGCAACAATTGAAAGCCCAAGACCTGTCCCATTTTCTTTTGTTGTAAAAAATGGGTCAAAAACTTTATTTAAGTTTTCTTCTTTTATTCCACATCCATTATCTTTTATACTTATTTTAACCATATCGTCTTCTTCAACAACTTCTACTTCAATTTTTCCATCTTCTTCCACAGCATCTAAAGCATTTATTAAGACATTAAGAAAAACCTGTTTTATTTTATCAGGGTCTCCCATAATTTTCACTTCTTTATCAAAATAATTTTCAAAAAATTCAACATTTTTTTTACTACTCTGTTTCACCATCAAAATCGTGTTTTTTAAAATTTCAACAATGTTAATTTCTTTTATCTCTCCAATTTGTGGTTTTGAAAACTGTAAAACCTGCTCAATTAAAGAATTTATTCTGTCCGTTTCTTCCATAATTACCTGAGAAAATTTTTCTCTGAATTCAGGGTCATCAAATTTAGTTGGGAGAAGTTGTGAAAAAGTTCTTATTGAAACAAGGGGATTTTTTAATTCATGCGCAAGTCCTGCTGCCATAACTCCAAGAGCAGCAAGTTTTTCTGCTCTTCTTACTTCCTCTTCAAGTTGCTTAATCAAAGTTATATCTGAAATTCTTAATAAATAATTTTTCTTATTTTCTTCTGTTACAAAAATAGAACCTGTAATGGAAAAAACTCTTTTCTTTCCATCATCTACAATAACAATTTCTTCATCTCTTACATTTTTGCCATCTTTAAGAGCATTAAATTTCTTTCTTAAAAGGGGTGATAGAGTTGAGCAGTCATTACCAATTATTTCCTTCTTATCTTTCTTTAGAATCTTTATTGCTTCTCTATTACAAATAGTAATTTTCCCTTCTTCATTCATACAAATAATTCCATCTGTTAAATTTTCAAGTATTGTTTCCTGATATATTTTTGTCTCAATCAGTTCGCTGTGAAGTTCTTTAATGTAAAGAGTAAGAGCTGCTTGATTTATAATATTTTTGAAAAAAGTTATTTCCTCCCTTGAATAAATTTGCTTATCTTTTTTTTCACCAAAACAAAACAACCCTACTAACTCTTCTTTTAAAGAAAAAATCGGTAATACTACTTCAAAATTTAACTTTTCCATTTCTTTAACAATCTGGGAATTCTTACCTCTATTTCCAGCTCTTTCAAGTTCTCCTTTCACAATTTCTCTTCTTACTTCACCCAGATGCTCAATAATTATGTTATCTTTCCCAAGCCATTTATTCTCTTCTCTCATAAAAGAAACAATAGGGATAAATTTTTCTTTCTCTTTAAGGAAAATTGCACCTGTAGAAATACCCATTTTCTCAGAAATGGTTTCCAAAATTGCTTTGAACGACTCCTCTATCTTATCAAATTTAAAAAGAAATATATAAATTTGATTAAATAATTCATTTAAAATTACCCTTTCCCTAAAAAATTTTTTTTCAACAAATTTATCTATTTTCTCTTTCAGCGGGATATAAATTAAGGTTATTGTCAGGGCTGTTAAAAAGACAGGGAGAGGAGAATATGGAAGAGCAAAACCTTTCAAAATTAAGTTAAAAAGTTGTATACTGATGATGAAAATTATACTGAAGAAAAACACATAGAAAGCATAAACAAATGTATTTTTCAACACTATCCTTACTTCCATAATGTGATGTTTCACTATTCCATATGCTATAAATCCATTCATTATCAGAATTCCAACAGGACTGAATTGGGCAAGTTGTGAAGTACCTAATAAAGGAAAAATAAAATGTATGATAACAATTGCTGAAATTCCGTAAATCATACCCAGAAATAAATACTGCACTTCTAGTTTTTTATATCCATGTAATTCTTTAATTTTTCTCCTTAGGGTGCGAAACCCAACTACGGTGGGGAAAAGAAAACAGAAAAAGTAGGAGGAAAGGAAAAATATATTATATCGTGCTTCTGGAACATCCCATCTTTGAAATACTCTCCCAGAGAAAGAGACCTCTTTTATAAATTCAGGATGATAGGAGACGAGGAAAGTGAGAGGGAATAATACGAGAAAATAAACCATTGTCCTTTTTACCTCCTCTTTCCTTATTTCATTAATTCCTATACAAAATGTAAGTAAAAGAAATGAAAAAGGAACAAGTTCTCCTGCTGAAAAAGCCAATCTTATAAAATATTCTGCAGTTTTAACATCGGATGAAATGATTATTCTATAAACCAAATAATTCCAAATTGCAACAGTTAATCCAAAAATAGAAAATACTATGTTTGATAATCTTTTTTTATTTCTCCACCAAACAAAAAATGAGAGAGCAAGATTTCCGAAAAAAATTATAAGAGTGATCACTCCACTTAATTTCATAATTCCACTCTCCTTACAATTACAGAAGAATTGGCTGCTCCAAGGCCATGAGAATTTATTATTGCGGTTGACACCTCATATTTTCTTGAAAAATTTGGAACATAATCAAGGTCACAATCAGAGTCAGGATATTCATAATTTATTGTTGGTGGAATACAATTTTTCTCAATTGTCCAGAGACAAGAAATCAATTGAATAACTCCAGATGCTGCTATCGGATTACCAATCATTGACTTTATTGAACTTACTGGAATAAAATATGCTCTATTTCCAAATACTTCCTTAATGGCAATTGTTTCATCTTTATCAAGTTCAGGGTCAGAAGGAGCGTGCGCAGAAATATAATCAATATTGGCAGAACTCAACTGCGCATTTTCAATTGCAGACTTCATAGCAAAATACATCCCCTCTACACTCTGACCTTTTCTATTTGAAACACTTCCATATCCTATTATCTCACCATAAATTTTTGCTCCTCGCAACAATGCACTTTTCATCTCTTCCAAAATTACAACTCCACATCCTTCAGAAATAACTCCACCATTTCTGTATTTATCAAAAGGTCTACTTGCTTTTTCAGGTATCTGAATTGAACTGAGGAGATGAGCAGCGTAGAAACTTCCCACCATTAAAGGAGTTATTGGCGCATCTACTCCACCACATAAAATAATATTCTCATCTTCTGATTTTATCATCTTATAACTCAATCCTATCGCATCTAAACTTGAAACACAACTTGTAGAAATTGTTCTTGAACTTATAACATTCTCAATCTCTTCAGCAATTTCTCCAGCAGGTGCATGCGGAAAACAGGTGAGGGTGGCAAATGGATTGAGTTTTTCAGTCCCTTTTTTAACAAATCTGGAATGCTGGTCTTCTATAATATCTATCGAATTACTTCCAACTCCAAACATTACAGAAAATTTACGATTTAACTTATCAAGACCAGCATCTTCAATAGCCATTTTTGCTGCTGCAACAGCAAATTGAGAAAACCTTGCCATCCTTCTTATCTTCTTTCTATCCTCAATAAACTCTTCTGGTCTAAAATTACTTACTTCTCCTGCAATCTGGACAGGTAATTCTGAAGCATCAAAAAGTGATATCTTTTTTATTCCACTTTTCCCTTCTTTCAATGCATCCCAGAAATTTTCTTTTCCTATACCATTTGGAGCAATTACACCAATTCCTGTTATTACAACTCTTCTTTTCATTCTTCCTTCCTTTTTGAATTTATATAATTTACTTCTTCAACAAGTTTTTCATAATTTCCTGAATAAAAATAATATCTATTTTTATCAAGAAATTCATCCAATGAGGAAAACGGACTGAACTTATAAAAAAGATATGCTTCATCAGAAATATTTGTTTCTATCCCTTCTTTTTGAATATCTTTCTGGAAATTCTCTGTTTCAGTTGCAAATTCTTTAAAAGAAAGACCATTAATTTTATATGGAAGGGGGTCCCAGAACCTTGGTGGAAAAAGTGATTTTATCGTATATGTCATAACCTGCTGTGGATATTTTTCTTTATCAAGAGTAAAGTTAAATCTTTCCGGGAAATTGAACCACATAGTTCCCGGGTAAATACCAGGAAATTGAACAAGAACTGAATCAGGTTTTGTTTTTTTAACAAATTCTATTGTCTCCTTTCTTGTTTCTTCCGTTTCAAATGGAGCAGGATATATTAAACTTATAATTGTAAAAATCCCTGCCTCTTTTGAACTTTTTAAAACTCTTTCCATCTCTTCTTTGTTTATATCTTTATTCATTCCTTTTCTTAAAATTTCTTCGTTTGCTGATTCTACTCCAAAGAATAGTGCTTCACATCCTGACCTTTTTAATAAATGAAAATCTGTCTCAAACTCTTTCACATGTGCAAAACTTGTATATTTGATTTTAATATTTTGATTTATTAACTCCTTTGCAACTTCCATCATAAGTTTTGCAGGAGTATTTGAACCAGCATATCTGAAAATAACAACTTTGTACTTTTCATTGTATTTTTTTATTTCTTTAATAATCCTTCCTGCTGATTTTTCCCTTCTTTTTCCACTCTTAATGGGATGAATACAGAAATAGCAATTATTTGGACATCCTCTACTTTCATCAAGAACAATCATTTTAATTTTTCCCTCTATCCCTTCGTAAATTTCAGGGTCATAATTTGGAATAGGTAGTTCATCAAGATTCTCAATATATTTTCTCTTATTTTTAACAATTTTATCATTTTTTTTAAAAATTACATTAGGAATTTCTTCCATAGCAACTTTTCCTCTAACATATTCAGCAAGATATTTTATAGTTTCCTCTCCTTCTCCATAACACAGACCATCAAAAAAATCAGCAACTTTATAAATTGTATGTTCAAAAATGTCCACCTGCGGTCCCCCACCAAAAATTTTTATCTCTGGCTTTTTCTTTTTCAAAAATTTTCCTGTTTCAAGTGTCCATCTAAAACCATCACCTGCCCAGAGTTTAAAACCAACCATACTAATTTTTTCCTTCTTAACTATATCAAGTATTTTTTCTTTCAGGATAAATAAAAATTTTTTTTTATTTTTTTCTATAATGCTACTTGCTTTTTTTAATTTTAAAATATCAAAAAAAGATGGGTTCTCTTTTTTCAAAAAAATTTTTTCTGAAAATTTATCAAGAAAATCTCTCACTTCATCAGTAAAAATTTCAGGAAAAATTGATGGATGATTGAAATCAAAAATTTTAACATTATGTCCTTCTTCAATAAGAGACGAAGCAAGAACAGCAAGACCATTATCAGGAACAAAATCAGACAGTATTTTAGGCACTCCTGCAATTGTGCAAAGCAAAATATTTAAACTCATAAAACTATTATACAAATTTGTACAGAAATTTACAAGATTTTTTATTTTTACTTTACGAACAAATTTTCTTACTTTCCAGAGTGCCTTTAACTGTCCACATTTCAACAATTTTTAATAAAAAATTTCAAGATGGCACACTATTTGCTATATAATATGGTATGAAAAGAAAAATAATTTTCTTATTCTGTATTGCAGGTAGTATTGCTTCTACACAGGGATTTAAAAATCCTCCTGTAGGTTCTTCTGCTTTATCTCAGGCAGGTGCTTTTGTTGCTCAGAGTGATGATGCCACTGCTACAGTTTTTAACCCTGCAGGACTTATCCAGATTGATAAACAGGAAATAATTCTGGGAACAACATATATATATTCTAAAACAAAATTTTCTGGTGATACTTATTCAACAGAAAAAAAATTTTCACCTGTTTTTCTCCCTTATTTCTTTTATGCTAAAAAAATGAGTGAAAATTTTGGATTTGGAATTGGGATGTTTTCTCCTTATGGACAAACAGTAAAGTGGGGATTTGACGCAGTAAAAAAATGGGGATATATGGTGCCTTATTACAGTTCTATGCAAACCGCTCAAACATCTCTTGCTTTCGCCTTTAAGATAAATCATTCCTTATCCACAGGTTTCGGTCTAAATTTCTTTACAAGCAGAGTTGTTCAGAACTCACTTCTGCCATCAGAACAACTTTTAAAAATGAAAGCAACTGGACAAACTTGTTCACCTTCTTTTGGAATACTTTACAAAAAAGAAAAATACTCAATTGGACTGAATTATCAATGTCCATT
>JAGGVW010000074.1 GCA_021157805.1 bacterium | reverse complement strand
TCTGTTTCAAGTTTACTTGTTGCATATCTTGAAAAAACATTTCCAATGTCATCTTCTTCAATACCAGTTCCATTATCAACTACTTTAATTAACTTTTTCCCGCTCTTTTCTATTTCAATAAAAATTCTATTTGATTGTGCATCTATTGAGTTTTCAATAAGTTCTTTTAAAACAGATGATGGTCTTTCAACAACTTCTCCTGCTGCTATTTTACTTCTTACTTTTTCAGGTAAAACTTTAATCTTTCCCATTTTCAAGTTTTTCCTTTAATTCTTTAAGTTTAAGAAGTGCCTCAATAGGTGTAATCTTTTCTATTTCAATTTTTTCTATTTCCTTTCTAATTTTTTCAATATCTTTATTTTCTTCTTTCTCACTTTCCATAATATTTTCAAAAAGAGAAGGAGAAAAAATTGATTCTTTCTCTATAATTTTATCCTGTATTTTCCCTTCCAACTCAAGAGTATTCAAAATCACCTCTGCCCTTTTAATTATTTTTTCAGGTATCCCTGCAAGTTTTGCAACATAAATTCCGTAACTTTCATCAGTGCTTCCTTCCATTATTTTATGAAGAAATATAACATCTTCTCCTTCTTTTTTCACAGCAACATTATAATTTTTAACTCCTTTATATTTCTGGGAAAGGGCTGTTAACTCATGAAAATGAGTTGCAAACAATGTTTTTACCTTTTTACTCTGTAAATATTCAGAAACAGCCCAGGCAAGAGAAAATCCATCATATGTGCTTGTTCCTCTGCCAATTTCATCAAGAATTATTAAACTTCTTTTTGTAAGGTTATTCAAAATTTCAGCTGTTTCAGTCATCTCCACCATAAATGTGCTCTGTCCTCTGCTTATTTCATCCTGTGCTCCTATCCTTGTAAAAATTTTATCAACTATACCAATTTTTGCATAAGTTGCAGGAACAAAGCATCCACTTTGAGCCATAATAACAATAAGCCCAACCTGCCTTATGTATGTTGATTTACCTGACATATTTGGACCTGTAATTATTAAAAAATTATCAGTAGAGCAATTAACATATGTATCATTTGGCACAAAGTCATCAACTGTCTTTTCAACAATAGGATGTCTTCCTTCTTTTATAAAAATTTCAAATCCATCATCAATTTCAGGCATAACATATTTTGATTCTTCTGAAACAAGAGCAAAAGAAATTAAAACATCTATTTCACCTACTTTTTCACTGTTTGAATAAATTGAAGAGGAGTTTTCAATAACTTTATTTTTTATATTTTCAATTATCCTGTCTTCAATCTCTTTTATTTTACTTTCTGCAGTTAAAATTTTCTCTTCAAACTCTTTCAATTCAGGAGTTATAAATCTTTCAGCATTCACAAGTGTCTGTTTTCTTATATAATTTTCAGGAACAAGGTGTAAGTTGGGTTTTGTAATTTCAATATAATAACCAAAAACCTTATTAAACCCAATTTTAAGAGAATTTATACCTGTCTTTTCTATTTCTTTCTTCTGCAAATTTCTCAGATATTCTCTGGCATTATCTCTTATTTCTCTTAATTCATCAAGTTGCCCATTATACCCTTTTTTTATAAGATTTCCTTCATAATTTGTTGGAGAGACATCAAAATTAATTGTTTCCTCAAAGAAATTTTTTAAAACTTCTATATCTTCAACTGAAAGATATTTATTTGAATTTTCTACTTTTGAAAAAACCTCCTTTATTTCAGGTAATTTAAAAATAAAGTTAGCAATGGTAAAAATATCCTTAACAGTTCCATATCCACAACTTATTTTTGAAACACTTTTTTCAACATCCCCAATCCCTTTAAAAATATCTCTTAATTTTTCTCTTATTTCTTTTTCATTTATAAAAAACCTTACTGCTTTATACCTTTCTTTTATTCTATCTACATCTTTCAATGGATGGTATATCCATTGTTTCAAAATTCTTTTTCCTGAAGGAGTAATTGCTCTATTTAAAATTCTTACCAGTTTATCAATTTCAAGACCATAAACAGCAGAAGGAGATATATAAAGGAATTCATCTTCAGAATAAATTGAAATTTTGCTTATGTGAGAAACATCTTTTTTATTAACATATCTTAAGTATTCAATTATTGCCCCGGAAGTTCTAACAGAAAGTTCCCTCTTCTCAATTCCAAAGCCATTCAAACTTTCAACTTTAAAATGAGAAAAAATTGTCTCTTTTGAAATTTCATAATTGAAAAGATAGTCCTGGCATCCACTCAATACAATTTTTCTCAATTTAAGATAGGGATAATCTTTAAAAATCCTGTTAATTGTTTCTTCTTTCTCTTCTGGAAAAATAATTTCATAAACAGGATATTTGAAAATAATATCAACAATTTTTGAAATATCTTTAAACTGATTTGTAAAGATTGTTTCTCCTTCTGAACTCAAAAACGAAATCCCTATTTCTTTTTTTTCAGGATAAATTGCTACAATATATCTTTCTTCATGAGTATTTTCATCAATGAATGTTCCTGAAGTTATCACTCTTATAACTTCTCTTTTTACTATTCCTTTTGCTTTTGACGGGTCTTCAACCTGCTCACATATAGCAACTTTATAACCACCTTTTATCAGACGGGAAATATAAGAATCTGCTGCATGAAATGGAATCCCACACATTGGAACTTTACCCATTTTCCCTGCACTTCTTGAAGTTAAAACAAGGTCTAAAATTTGAGAGGCAACTTTTGCATCATCATAAAACATTTCATAAAAATCACCAAGTCGGAAAAAAAGGA
>JAGGVW010000018.1 GCA_021157805.1 bacterium | reverse complement strand
TGCCAGTGAAGATGTTGGGAATGCAGACCCTCAAGCATTACTGATAGCAAACGCCTGTTATCAGGCAGTTGAAGTTATTGGGATGCCTGAAAGTAAAATTATTCTTGCACAGGCGACAATTTATGTTTCAACCGCTCCAAAGAGCAATTCTTCCTATCTGGCAATTGAAAAAGCAATTGAGGAAGTGGAAAAAGAAAAATCACAACCAGTTCCAGAACATCTACAACATAAAGGATACAGAGGAGCAGAAGAACTTGGAAGAGGAAAGGGTTATATCTATCCTCACGATTATCCTTACCATTATTTTCCACAAAAATATATGATAAAATACAAAAAATTTTATACACCTTCAGATATGGGGTATGAAAGAAAAATAAAAAACTATTTAAAGTTTATTGAAAGGATTAAAAATGAATATGAAAAAAGAAATAAGGGAGATAATGAAGAAAAAAAGAAAGGAGATGAGAAAAGACGAGTGGGAAGAGAAAAGTTTGATAGTCCAGAAAAAATTTCTTGAAAGTCCTTATTTCAAAAACTTTTCTGTTTTTCTATGTTATGTTCACTTTGATAGGGAAGTTAGAACAGATACAATTATAAAAACACTTCTTTCAAATGGCAGAGTTGTCTGTGTTCCTGAAATTGATTGGAAAAATAATTTTTTAATTCCTGTAAGGATTTCATCATTTTCTGATATTGATTTTACTAAAAAAATTCCACAGCCAAAAGAATCCAGTATTATTGCCTTTGAAGTAGTAAATTTATCAATAACACCCGGAGTGGCTTTTGATATCTATGGAAATAGAATTGGTATGGGAGGCGGTTTTTACGATAGATTTTTCCATCTCTTTAAAAAAATTTTCAAAGTTGCTCTTGCTTTTGATTTTCAAGTTATAGATGAAAAACTTCCTGTTGAAGAAAATGATTGCAAAATGGATTTGATAATAACAGAAAAGAGAATTCTTTACTTCCATAATTTCTCCCTTGAATAAACATCAGTTAATTTTTCCTCTTATAAAAGGGACGGATAGAAAAAGTTATTCTTGGAACACACACCATTTGGACACTGACAAAATCTTTGGGTATAATAAAAAAGAGGTAAAAAAGCAGGAAATCGGAGCACAACTGTAACCAACAGAGGAATTCAGGATAATATAGAGCGGCAGTAGAAATAGAGGAAATTAGTAGGAGCCGGAGTGGCGGAACCGAGGGCTGTATTTAGCAATAAATAACAAGCATCTTTGAGTAGCCCGAGCTGGTGCGTATGAGAACTGAAAAATTGAGTAAAACCGTAATAAGAGGTAAAAATAAAAAAGAGGTAAAAAAGCAGGAAATCGGAGCACAACTGTAACCAACAGAGGAATTCAGGATAATATAGAGCGGCAGTAGAAACAAAGGAATTTAGTAGGAGCCGGAGTGGCGGAATTGGCAGACGCGCCGGACTCAAAATCCGGTGGAGCTTTAAACTCCGTGAGGGTTCAACTCCCTCCTCCGGCACGCTCTTTAAAAAAGGACCATCATGGAGCAAAAAGAACGGGAAAAAGAAGTTTAACTGAAAGAAGAAATTTAGAATAAAAAGGAGAAAAAATGATAAAAAAAGATATAGTTGAGAAAATAACTGAAAGAACTGGATTAAGTAGCGCACTTGTAAAAAGAGTGGTTGATGAATTTCTTTCTGTGGTTTCTGAAGCATTTGAAAAAAAGGAAAGGATAGAACTTAGAAAATTTGGTGTCTTTTATTTCAAGAAAAGAAAAAGAAAAATTGGAAGAAATCTAAGAACTGGTGTGGAAGTTATCATTCCTGAGAGAGATAAACTTATTTTTAAACCAACAATCAGGTTAGAAAAAAAGAAAGAAGAAAACGAAAAGAATTTATTTAATCTCTCTGATACTTCAGAAAAGGAAGGTGAATAATGAAAAAATTTATTTTTCTTTTGATTATTCTTACAATTTTTCTTTCTTCCTGCTCTTTTAATATGGAGATAAAAAATCCTTTTAAAAAAAGCCAGGAAAGTTCATTTAACTTCTGTAAGAATAACTGGAAGTCGGTCAATTTTTGATACGGTTCTGTAAAAGTTTCTGAATTCACTATACTGAGAGGGAAGTATCTGGTCTTTTTTTATTTCAAAAACTCTCTGGTAATAAATCTTCCCATTATGACTTTCTATATTATATTTAAAATAGGCAAAGTCCCTGTTAATTTCAACAGATGATGGAAGAATTTCTACTTTGAAATTTTCAGGGAGCGTATATGTTATTACCTCTTCTTTCCTTATTAAATAGCCAAATCTCAAAGGAAACTTTCTTTTTTCAAGGGCAACAATAGAAGTATCACTGAGTTTATCAATTATTCCAAGTGTAAAAATGATTTTATTTTTTATCCTTGTAGCAAATGAGTTTGTTTTGAAAGAGTAATTTTCAGAGACATTCTTTTCTAAATTTTCAACCCCTTCTATTTTAAATGAGAGAAGAGTGGTTCCTGGGAGTATTCTGTTAAGTTCAGTAGAAAGGACTCTTTCTCTTTCTATTTCTTTAAGGTATCTAAAACTATTCCTCATTGAAGCATCATAAATTCCTGAAGTTTCAATTTTTACTTCACTTTTTAAATCCCCATTTTCATCTAAATTTGCTTTTATTTCTCTTATCCTGAGATTTTTTTCAGGTGGAAATAATGGAGTTTTTGTTAAAAGTGGTTGTGGTTTTGCAATCAGGACATATTTGTTCTGGTCTGAAGGTGGTATTTGAGGGTATCGGTAAACTTCAGAAGTTGGGTCAAGAAAGAGAAATTTACCTTCGTTTTCTATTGCAATGATTGCGTGGTTGAATTGTCCTGGATAGGGAATATCTTTTTCAATTCTACCTGTTGCATTTATAATTGTTAAATATGATTTTATTCCAGCAACTTCAAGCATTGATTTCATAAGATTTGCTTTATCCTTGCAATCACCATACATCAGATGGAAAACATCAGTTGCATTGTGTGGTTTAAATCCGTATGTTCCAAGTTCAACACCAACATATCTTACTTTTTGACATACAAAGTTATATATTGAAGATATTTTTCCCTCTTTGTTTTTCCCTTCAGTTAATTCTTTAACTTTTTTTATAATTTCTTCGTCTGGTTTCCAGGTCCCTGTTGATAGATTATAATACCATTTTCCAATTTCTTCCCAGGAGTTAAAAGTTGTTACATAAACCTTTGGGACAATTTCATATAGAGGAGGCATAAGCGGTTCTTCTAAAAGAGATGGAATATTTCTTTTTTCCCATATGTAAGTTATATTTCCTCCTGATTTCTTTTTTTCTTTCAGTTTAACTTCAAATTCTTTAATGTGAATTTTCATCTCTTTTGGAACCTTTAATTCATATCTGGACACTGCAAATGGTGTTTTTGATTGAAAATAAAATCCATCATAAAACTGATTTTTTATAAGTGGTTTAAATGTGTATATCCTATATTTATACTCAACAATACTCCCTATTTCAACTCCAGGGAAATTGATACATATTGTTTTAATACCAGGGTAAAGAGCAGTGTATTCAGTTAATTTTGCAGGAGTGACTGTTCTTATGTTATTTCTTGATACTTTTAATTTCTTTCCTTCACGAGTTATTGTAAAAGCAGATATTATCCTTACTTTCTGCCTTTCTGAATCAAAAGGTATTCTTAATTCTGCAAATTTTTTCCCTTTCTGTCCAATTATTTTTATTTTCTGATGGATTAAAGAGACATTTTTAAAATCAGGTGATGCCTCAACTTTTGCATAATCCAGAAGGAAAATAGAAGAATCTCCTTGGTAAAAACTATTTTGAGAAAAAAGACAAAAAGAAAAAAATATAGAAAAAATAACCCAAAATTTAAAAAGTCTCATTACTTCTTATAAGGTAATATGTCTGAAGGTTTGTAAACATTAAGATAATAGTTAAGTTTATTCACAGATGGTCCACCTTTTATCTTTTGCCACTGTCCAACAACATAATAATAGTAGACACCAAATCCCAGAAGGATTAGCGAAAGAATAAAAATTATCACACCTTTTTTTCTGTTAACTTCATCAATCATCATAGCCAGAAAAAAACCAAGGAAGGAAAAGCCAACTATAATTAAAGCCAGCATATAACCAACTTCAAATTCCATATCTCCTCCTCTTTTCTTTTTTAATTTTACTCTCCAATTTCAAATCTTACAAATCTTTTTATTTTTATATTTTCACCAAGTTTTGCAATTTTTGATTTTATATAGTCATCCACAGTAATATCTTCATCCTTAATGTAAACCTGGTCAAGTAGAACATTTTCTTTATAAAAGTCATTTAATTTCCCTTCAATAATTCTTTCAATTATTTCTTCCTTTTTATCCTTAAATTCTTCTTTAACCACTTCCCTAATTTTATTTTTCTCTTCTTCAGGCACTGATTCTCTGTCAAGATATTTTGGATTGGTTGCGGTTATTTGCAAACAAATATTTTTTACAAGTTCCTTGAATTCTTCATTTCTACTTACAAAGTCAGTTTCACAATTAATTTCTACCATTGCTCCAACTTTTCCATTTATATGGACATAAGCCCCAATAAGACCTTCTCTTGTTTCTCTCTCTGCCTTTTTTTCTGACATCTCAAGACCCTTTTTCTTAAGGATCTGGAGAGCTTTTTCCAGATCTCCTTCAGTTTCTTCTAACGCCTTTTTACATTCCATAACACTCAAAGATGTTCTTTCTCTTAATTCCTTTATTTTTTTCACATCTATTTTCATTTCTTCTCCTCTTCTTCTATCTCTTCTTTTTCTTCATTGGCCTCTTCTACTTCTTTCTTCTCTTTTTCTTCTACAACATATTCAACTTCCTTTTTCCCTTCTATTATATAATCAGAAAGGATTGAAAGCAAAAGATTTATTGATTTGAAACCATCATCATTTCCAGGGACTGGATAATCAACTATTTCAGGATTTCCATTTGTATCAACAATTCCAACTACAGGAATATTAGTTTTCTGGGCTTCTTTTATAGCATTCATTTCTCTTTTTACATCAACAACTACAAGTGCTGCAGGGTATTCTTCCATATCTCTGATACCGCCAAACTTTCTCAACAAGTCCTCTTTTTCCTTTATTAAAAGAGAGGCCTCTTTTTTTGTATATAAATTTATCTTCCCTGATTCTTCATATCCCTCAATTTCTTTCAATCTTTCAATCCTTTTTCTTACTTCTTTGAAATTCGTAAGAGTCCCTCCAATCCACCTATAATTCACATATGGCATACCACATTTTTCACCTACTTCCTTTATAACTGCCTGTGCCTGCTTTTTTGTGCCAACAAATAAAACCTTTTTTCCGCTACCAGCAATTTTTTTGAGAAATTCACCTGCTTCTTTCAGTTTCTCAACAGTTTTTTCAATATCAATGATATAAATACCCTGTCTTTTACCATAAAGATATGGCTTCACTCTCGGGTCAAACTGTCTTGATGGATGCCCAAAATAAACACCTGCTTCAAGTAAATCTTTAATTTCTATTTCCATAAATTTATCCTTTCTTCTTTTAAACTCAATCTATTTTACAAAATAAAAAGAAAGTTGTCAACTTTATGTTCAAGTTCTAAAATTCCGACATAAGAAGTTTTTTAATTGCAACTATATCTTTATCTTTTTTCTTTTACTTTTCTATTCTCAAGTTTTCAAATCTTTCATTTCTATTACACAACTACATTATAC
>JAGGVW010000236.1 GCA_021157805.1 bacterium | reverse complement strand
AGCCAAAAATAAAATTTGGTGGAGGAAAGGTCTATCTTAATGGTGTTCCTGCTTATGCCGGACTTGCCGCTGTTGATGTTTACCTTGGTGCTTCTGCTTTACAGGAGAATGACCCGAGAAATAATAAATATCCTGGTGAATTCAGGTATGGTGGTGGACATGTAATTGAAGATTTGCTTGCTGGCAAGGAGATAGAACTTGAAGTTACAACTTATGGAACTGATTGCTATCCAAGGAAATACCTGAAAACAAAAATTACGATAAATGATTTAAATGAAGCAATTCTTTTCAATCCAAGGAATTGTTATCAGAATTATAATGTTGCTGTTAATCTTTCAGACAGAACTATTTACACATATATGGGGATTTTAAAACCCCGACTTGGAAATGCAAATTATTGTTCAGCAGGACAACTATCTCCTTTACTGAAAGACCCATATTTAAAAACAATTGGTTGTGGCACAAGAATATTTCTTGGTGGTGGAATTGGTTATGTTGCCTGGTGGGGGACTCAATACAATCCTTCAGTTAAAAGGAAAGAAAATGGAACTCCTGTTGAGGGTGCCTGCACTCTTGCTTTAATAGGTGATATGAAGCAGATGAAACAGGAATTCTTAAAAGGGGCATCTCTTACAGGATATGGTGTCAGTGTAATTGTTGGAATTGGTATTCCCATTCCTGTTGTTGATGAAGAAATTTTGAATTTTGCTGCAATTACTGATGAAGAAATATATGCTCCAATTGTAGATTATTCAAATGATTATCCAAATGCTACAGGTAAAATACTGGGAGAGGTTAGTTATGCACAGTTAAAAAGTGGAAAAATTGAAGTTATGGGGAAAAAAGTTCCAACTGGCTCACTTTCAAGTTATAAAAAGGCAAGAGAAATAGCAAAGACACTTAAAGAATGGATTGAGAAAGGGCAGTTTTTACTTACAGAACCAGTTTCTTATTTCCCTGGACCTGAAAGTGGATATAAATTTAAACCAATGAGACAGGAGGAAATATGAGAACTAAAAAGAAATATGTATTGCATTTTCCACCAAAACTGATTGATAAGCCAATAATTTCTGATGCTGTTAAAAAGTATAACTTTGAATTTAATATTCTGAAAGCATATATAACACCTGAAGAAGAAGGAACTCTTGTTGTTGAACTTTCAGGAGATGATAAAAACCTGGCAGAGACAGAGAAGGAATTAAAGGAAAAAGGTGTTACTGTTCAAACAATAGAAAGTGATATAAAAATGATAAAAGAAAGATGCACTGATTGTGGCGTTTGTGTTCCTCTATGTCCAACAGGGGCACTTGAAAAAAAAGAGGACTTTTCTGTTGAGTTTACACCTGAAAAATGTATTGCCTGTGGATTGTGCATAAAGGCCTGTCCAACAAAAGCAATGGTATCAACAATTTAAAAAATGATTAATGAAATCCTTAAACTGAAAGAAAAGAAAAAAGCGGTAATTGTTGCACATAATTATCAATTGCCAGAGATTCAGGATATTGCTGATTTTGTAGGGGATTCTTTAGAACTTTCCAGAAAAGCGAAAGAAGTGAAAGATGCAAAAATAATTGTTTTCTGTGGAGTAAAATTTATGGCTGAGACAGCAAAAATACTTTCTCCAGAGAAAAAAGTTTTAATACCTGAAATTGATGCAGGATGTCCCCTTGCTGATATGGCTGATTATGATGAAGTTATTGAAATTAAAAATAAATACCCTGATGCCTGGGTTGTCTCCTATGTAAATACAAATGCTACAGTTAAAGCAATTTCTGATGTTTGCTGCACAAGTGGAAATGCTGAAAAAGTTGTAAGAAATATCCCTGCGAAGAAAATAGTATTTTTACCTGATAGAAATTTATGCTGGTATGTAAAACAAAAAATCTCTGATAAGGAAATAATTTGCTGGGATGGATATTGTTATGTCCATCAGAAGTTTACAATAGATGATATAAAACAGGTGAAAGAAAAATTCCCTGATGCAGAAGTAATTGTCCATCCTGAATGTGCTCCAGAGATTCAGAAAATTGCTGATGGGATTTATTCCACTTCAGGAATGCTAAAAAGAGTTAAAAACTCAAATTCCAGAAAATTTATAATAGGGACAGAAGAAGGAATAATACATCGTCTTAAAAAAGAAAATCCAGATAAAGAATTTTATTCTCCTGGTAGTTGCAAGGTATGCACTGATATGAAGAAAATAACTATGGAAAAGTTAAAAATTTCTCTTGAGGAAGAGAAATATGAAATAAACCTTGATGAAAAAATAATAGAAAATGCGAGAAAGGCACTTGAAAGAATGTTAGAACCCGGTTCTGAACGATGAAAGAAACAGGAAAAGTTGTTGAAGTTAAGGGAGATAGGGCTGTTGTTATGATGGGGAGAAGTGAAAAATGTAGTCTATGCAGCAAGATTACTGGAAGACAGCACATTCTTGAGGTAAAAAATAAAGAAGGAGTAAAAGAAGGAGATACTGTTGAAATTGAAATAAAAGAAGAGAATTTGCTTAAGGTATGTATTTATATTTATGGATTTCCTCTCCTTGGTTTTATTTTTGGAATGATTGGGACATTTTTTTTAAAGAATATCCAGTTAAAATTCATTACTTT
>JAGGVW010000165.1 GCA_021157805.1 bacterium | reverse complement strand
GTTCTCTCACTCTCGTCTTTTTTGCATTCTTTTCTAATTCTTTTACATTTATTTCTACATTAAAATGTCCAGAGTTTCCAAGAATTGCTCCATCTTTCATTTTATTTATTTCTTTCATAGTGATTACCGACTTATCTCCTGTTGCCGTTATAAAAATATCACCGATTTTTGCTGCTTTTGAAACTGGCATAACAGTGAAACCATCCATTGTTGCTTCAAGTGCCTTCAATGGGTCAACTTCACAGACAATAACTTTTGCACCCATTCCTTTGAATCGTTTTGCTATACCTCTTCCACACCAACCATAACCACAAACAACTGCAATTTTTCCGGCAATTAAAATGTTTGTACTTCTTAACAATCCATCTATCGTGGATTGTCCTGTTCCATATCTATTGTCAAAAAACTGCTTTGTTTTAGCATCATTTACAGCAATTACAGGAAATTTTAGAAGATGTTTTTTCGCCATATTTTTTAACCTTATAACGCCGGTTGTTGTTTCTTCTGTTGCTCCAATAACATTCTTTGCGTAGGCAGGATTTTTATGAAGAGCAGCAATAAGGTCACCACCATCGTCAACAACAAGATTAAGATTTTTCTCCATAACTTTCTTTATATTTTCATAATACTCTTTTTCTGTTTCTTCTTTTTTCCCAAAAACAGAAATATTTTCTTTTTTTACAAGATAAGCAGCAACATCATCCTGTGTACTCAATGGATTGGAAGCACATAGATAAACAGTTGCTCCTGCTTTTTTGAAATTTATCACAAGGTTTGCAGTTTCTGAAGTTATATGTAAGCAACAACCAATCTTTATTCCTTTAAAAACTTTTTTCTTTGAATATTCATTTCTCAGAAGGGAGAGGACTTTCATTTCGTTAAGAGCCCATTCAACTTTTTTTTCTCCATCACCAGCAAGTTTAATGTTTTTTATTGAATATTCCATTTAAATTTCCTTTTTGAAAATTTTTACTGAATCTGTTTTTTCCCATTTGAAATCACTATCGTTTCTTCCAAAGTGTCCGTAGCAGGCAGTTTTTCTGTAAATTGGTCTCAAAAGGTCAAGTTTTTTTATAATCCCCGCAGGTGAAAGGTCAAAATTATTTCTTATAATTTTAACTATTTTTTCTTCAGGAATAATTCCAGTATTATATGTATTTACCATTATGGAGACAGGTTGTTTTTGTCCTATAACATAAGCAAGTTGAATTTCACATTTTTTAGCAATACCACTGGCAACAATATTTTTAGCGAGATACCTTGCAAAATAAGAAGCAGACCTATCAACTTTTGTTGGGTCTTTTCCTGAAAAACATCCTCCGCCATGACTTCCAACTCCTCCATAAGTATCAACTATTATTTTTCTTCCAGTGACTCCTGTATCAGCAACAGGTCCTCCAATTACAAATATACCAGTGGGGTTTACATAAATCTTCATTTTTTTACTTCTTATTTCAAAAGGTATAACTTCATCTATAACTGTTTCAATCAGGTCCTCTTTTATCTTTTTATTTGAAATTCCTGGATTGTGCTGTGCAGAAAGAACAATACTTTCAACTGTTTTTGGCGTTCCATTTTCATATAAGACAGTTACCTGAGATTTCCCATCAGGTCTTAAATAATCCAGTATTCTTTTCTTCCTTACTTCAGCAAGTTTCATTGTTAACTTATGAGCAAGTGTAATTGGAAGAGGCATTAACTCATCTGTTTCATCTGTCGCATATCCAAACATCATCCCCTGATCTCCTGCTCCTCCTTTATCAACACCAATTGCAATGTCAGGTGATTGTTCCTGTATGGAAGTTATTACTCCAACTGATTCATAATGAAAGCCAAAAGATGGGTCGGTATAACCAACTTCTTTAATCAGATTTCTAACAAGAGATGGTATTTCAACATATCCTTTTGTTGTTATTTCTCCTGCAACAAAAATTAATCCTCTTGTTGTTAATGTTTCACAGGCAACTCTTCCCAACTTATCCTGTTTTAAAACTTCATCAAGTATTGAATCTGAGACCTGGTCACATATTTTATCTGGATGTCCTTCTGTTACTGATTCAGATGTGAACAAAAAAGTTCTTTTCAATTTTACCTCCTTTTCAATAACTCCTTTAAATAGGATATTTCTTTTATTTCGGTCGGGTCAATTTTATTCATAAGAGCAAGATAATAACTAACCCAGTCACCAAGAATAACAAGATAAATCATTTTCTCAAGAAATGAATTTCCTTTTGCATTTATTTTTATTGTTTCAATATTTTTATTCTTGATTATTTCCTCAATTATTTTCAATCTTTTTTTAACTCTCTTATGCTCTTCTCCGTAATTGAAAAATAAACATACTATTTTTTTAATAAACCACTCTGGAAAGGAAAAGGACATAATTTCATTATGATTCATCTCTGGAAAAACATTTACAAATGAGAATGATTTAGAATTTTCAGCAATTTGTGTTTTCCATCTTAAAATACAAGGCAGGATATAATTGTCAGAGTATAGAAGAGGAATTTTATTATAAATTTTCTGTGCAATTTCAAGTGCTTTGTTTTTTTCTCTGGAAAAATATTTAACATAATTTTCAATTTCTATAAAAAATTTCTCTTCTATCTCTGGTAATATATTAAGTTCTTTAAGTATTCTATAAGAGGAAAAAAAGAGATAACCAAAAGCACATCTTGGAGGCATTCCCCCTGGAATTTTTAAAAAAGGCAGGTTTTCTTCCCTTGCAAATTTTTCCAGTTGACCATCACTTGAGATAATAAAAATATTTGCTTTTCTTTTCAATCCCTCTTTATAGGCAGAAATTGTTTCTTCAGTATTTCCTGAATAACTTGTAGCAAAAAGCAATGTTTTTTCATCAACATAAGATGGAATACCATAATCTCTATGAACTGAAAAAATTATCTTTGAATTTTTTTCAACAAGCACTTTAAGAATATCACCACTTATAGCAGAGCCACCCATACCACAAAAGACAACTTTATTAAATTCAATTTTTTCTGGTATAAAGGAAGGTAAAGTAGAGTATCCTTCTTTACAGTGCTGGTGAAAATTTATAAGTAAATCCCACATATTTGATTTATCTACCTTTTCTCTATTTTGTTTATCCATTTAATCTCCCTTCAATTTTTTCTTTAAAAATTCAACAATTTTATCATTTGTGTCAAATTTGAAAACTTCCTCTGAAATTTTCTTTAACTTTTCGTATTTACTATTAATTATAACTTCTTTTATCGTAGGTATTAAAAAAGGAGCCATACTCAATTCATCTATTCCCATTCCTACAAGAAGACAGGCAATTTCTGGAATGGAAGCCATTTCTCCACATATACCAACTGAGATACCATTTTTTTTAGCGTTATCTATTGTTATTTTTATCATTTTCAGAACTGAAGGATGACAGGGCTGATAAAGGTTAGCTATTTTTTCATTCAACCTGTCAACAGCGAGAGTGAATTGAATTAAGTCGTTTGAACCTATTGAAAAAAAATCAACTTCTTTTGCAAGTTTATCTGAAATGAAGACAGCAGAAGGTATTTCTATCATAACTCCTAACTCCACATCTTTATATTCTTTTTTCTCTTTTTTTAAGTTCTCTTTTGCTTCATTGACGATTTTTTTCCCTTCTCTTACTTCTTCAAGTGTTGCAATCATAGGAAACATAATCTTTATGTTCCCATAAACTGAAGCACGGAGTATGGCTTTTATCTGAGATTTAAATATATCTTTTCTATCAAGACAGAATCTAATCCCTCTCCATCCAAGGAAAGGATTTAACTCTTTTTTCCCGGGAATATTTGGTACAAGTTTATCCCCGCCAATATCAATAGTTCGTATAATTATTGGTTTTTCTCCAACTTTTTCAGCGATATTTTTATAAGCAAGAAATTGTTCTTCTTCTGTGGGAAGTTTTTTCCTGTTTATATAAAGATATTCTGTCCTGTAAAGCCCAATTCCATCATAGCCATTCTTTTCTGCTGTAACTATTTCTTCAGGAAACTCAATATTTGCCAGAAATTTTATATATCTGCCATCATTAGTTCTGGACGGTAAATTTTTTAAAAAATAGATTTTTCTTTTTCTTTTCTTTAATTCTTCTTTTTTCCTTTTATATTTATTAATAATACTGCCCACTGGATTTACAATTACCATTCCTTCTTCTCCATCAACAATAAGGTTATCCCCATTCTGGACCTCCTCAGTTGCATTCCCAACTCCAATTACAGAGGGAATTTCAAGTGCTCTGGCTATTATGGCTATATGAGATGTTTCACTCCCTATATCAGTAATAAATCCTTTTATAAACTTCCTGTTTAAGGAAACAATTTGAGTTGTTGATAAATCATGTGCAACAATTATTTCTTCTTTAAAAACCTTTGTAACTGGAGGTTTTCTCAGATTTGACACAATTCTTTCCACAACATCAAGAATATCTCTTCTCCTATCTTTCAAAAAATCATTTTCTTCTTTTCCAAAAATTTTGCCAATTTTCAAAACTATTTTCTTCAATGAACTTTCAACATTTAATTTCTCATTTTTTATTATTTTTGCTGTTTCATTCCTTAAATTTTCATCCTGCAGAAGAGATATATGGAAATTAAATATATCAGCATATTCTTCTCCAGCACTTTCTTTAAGATTCTTTCTTAAAGTAGTTATCTCATTTATAGTTTTTTTAATGGCTTCGTCAAGGCGATTTATTTCCCCATTAATATCTCTTTTTGATATTTTATATTCAGGATATAAAAGAAGAGAATTTTTCCAGACAGAACACTTTCCTATTACAATATCAGAATATACACCGATACCTTTTAACTTTTTCATTCGGTTCCTTTTTTACAAATTGGAAACTAATCAAAACTTGATTTTTTTATCCTATGCTATTAATTTTCTTCTCATCTTCCTTTATTAAATCAATGACTTCTTCTGGATTTTTTGCATCTTTTAGAGCATTTCTGAATACTCTATCTTTCAGCAATCTTGCAATTTTAGCAAGTGCTTTTAAGTGAAGTCCAACCGATTTTGTTGGAGCAAGAACCAGAAATATTATATTGACTGGCTCTCCATCAAGAGAATCAAAATCTACACCTGTTTTTGAAATTCCAAGAGCAGAAACTAAATTTTCTATCTGGTCACTTTTCGCATGAGGAACTGCAATTCCCTGTCCAATTCCAGTTGAGCCAAGTTTTTCTCTTTCCATAACTGTTTCAAGTATTTCTTTTTCATTTTTAATATACCCATTTTCTTTTAATTTTATAAGCAATTCTTTAATTGCATCTTCTTTTGTTCTACTTTTCATTCCCACTATTACACAGTTCTTATCAAGAAAATCAGTCATTTTCATTTCTCTCTCCTTTTTGAATTTTTAAATGTGCCTTTATTTTCTGTTTTTGTCAACAATTCTATCATGTAGTTGCCTTAATTTTCTTTTAGTTCTATCTATTAAAAAATCAATACATTTTGCAATGTCATTTTCCTTTTCTTTAAGAAATATTATATGATTTTTTGTATGAATATCAATTTCTGCTACATAAAACGGTCCTTCTTTTTTTATAAAAATTTCAGCATTTCCTTCATCAAAAATAAACTTTCCGAGATTTTCAACTTTTTTATTTAAATATTCTTCAAAACTTTTGTCAATCTCCACATTTGAATGAATACTAATTTTCATTTCTCCTCCTTTTCTAAATATTTAATTTGCATCCTTGGAAAAAAGAAATGTAAAATTTCTTTATAGTTTTTTCCTTTTTCAGCCATTCTTCTTGCACCCCACTGACACAATCCAATTCCATGTCCATATCCTCTTCCTTTAAAAATAAAATATATACCTTCTTTTTTCACATTGAATAATGTGCTCGGAAGAATTTTGGGATTTTTAAAATTTACTTTTTCTGCCTTTTCATTTATTACAAGGCGCATTTTGTGTCCAGTTAATTTTAGTGTTTTACCTTTTTCATCTTCTAATTTCAACCATTCAACTCTTCCTGATGGGTCTCTTTTTATAATTTCAATCTCTTTTATATTATCCATACCAAAAATTTTTGATAGATAATTACTGCTGAATTTTTTTTCCCAACTATAATAAGGGCTATCTTCACAATATGGGTCTTTTACCGCATCAATCCCTGAATAATTTCCTCCCCAGACAAAAACGGGTAATGTTGTTTTTCCACCACAGCAGGCATGGAAAAATACTTTTGCTACTTTTCCATTAAAGATTAAAATTTCTCCTTTTGTTTCATTTACTGCATTGGCAATTTTTTGACTTTTACAAATCCCATAAGATTGGTGATATATTGAATTTTTTATCTCATAAGGTAAACCATTCTTCCTGTTTTCTTCCCCTTTCCAGAGTAAATATGTTCTTGAAACCACTGCCTGTGTTTTTAATGCTTCAAAGGGCCAGTTACTATCCATTTCTTTTGATAAAACACCGCAAAGATATTTTTCCATATCCATTCTGTTTAAAATTAAATATTTTCTTTTATATTTTTTAACAGTAATTTCACCAGGATATAGTGTTCTATATTTTTTTATTTTCTGGTGTGGATAATTTTTGTATTCACCAAGACATAATGTAATGGTCTTTGCCTGTGATAAACTGGTAATTAAACAAAAATAAAAAATAATTTTATTTCTCTGGAATAATTTTAACATTAACATTTCCTTTTATTTGTAGGGTATTCTTTTCTAAGTAATAATAGATTTTTTCCCCTGAGAAAACATTTTTTCCTCTTCTTATCACAGGGGAATTCTCCATAATCATTTCCTTTTTTTTATTACTGTATGTTAGTTTACCACATTCTGCTTCCATTATTATTTCCTTCGTTCTTTTATCTTTCTGGATTATTTTTACATTCCCGGTGAATATAACACTTTCTATCTGCTTATTTTCAGGATTAATTTCTATTTCTGCTTTTCCTTCTTTTCCTGTTTTTATTTCTATAACTTCTATTTTTCTATCTATCAAAAGAGATGGTTTTTTTACTTTTATGTTTTCACTTTGAATTTCACCTGCTTCTCCATCAATAAATAGATTGATTTTATTTGAAAACTGTTTCAGAGAAAATTTCTTTATTAAATTACCTGATTTAATTTCATTATTTCTTACTTCTTTTTTATTGCATCCAATCAAAAGCATAAAAGAAAGTATTATTAAACCATTGAGAAGTATTTTTCTTTTATTTTTTCCCATTTTCCCATCCTTTTTATTAATTCCTCAACTCCTTCTCTAAAAGCACCTTCTCCTCCTTTTTTAATGCATATATAATCAGCAACATTTTTTACTTCTTTCACAGCATCAATAGGACATATTGAAAAACTTGCCTTTTTCATTGGAAGAAGATCAGGTAAGTCATCTCCCATATAACAAATATTTTCCCATCTTATATTGTTTGTTTTTAAAAATTTTTCTATAAAATCATACTTTTTTTCAACTCCTTCAAAGTATAAATTTACTCCAAGAGAAATAAATCTTTCCTTCGTTTGATATGATGACTTACTGCTTAAAATAACTGGCTCTATATCAATTAATTTCAGTAATTTTATTCCTAATCCATCTTTAACATTAAACTTTCTATATATTTCTCCCTTATAAAAAAATATATTCCC
>JAGGVW010000269.1 GCA_021157805.1 bacterium | reverse complement strand
TTTTTTAAGCATATCTGCTGTTTCCTTTGCTCCAACCCTCATCTGGTCCTCAACTTCAATCCATCCGTAATACTTTGAATCTATAGCAATATGTAAAACACTTCCTGCCTTTTCTTTAATCCCAGGAATATCTATTCCGTTTTCTCTTAACCAGGAATCTCGCCCTACTAAAATTTCTCTATTTTCAACTTTACCTTTAACTCCTTTCCCACCAAATTCTTCAAAATCTTCTGGTTCTCCAAGTTTAACTTTCGCTTTTTCAGCAAGTTTTCTAACTGCTTTTGCTATAGGATGGAGAGAATGTTTTTCAATTGTCCCAACATAATATAAAAATTTTTCTGGTGAGATTTCAACAACAGGATTTAGGGAAGTAACCACAGGTTCACCAGTGGTAAGTGTTCCTGTTTTATCAAATATAACAGCATCTATTTTTGGAGCAATTTCAATTTTATTTGGCTCTTTAACCATTATTCCTGAACGGGCAGAAGAAGATAAAACTGCAATTACAGCAGTTGGAGTTGCAAGAAGCAAAGCACAGGGAACTCCAACTATTAAAGCAGATATTGCCCGCAGAGTATCTCTCGTAAAGAAAAGTATAAGACAGGAAATCATAAGTATCACAGGAATATACCATTGAACATATTTTTCCATTAAGGTCATTATAGGAAGCTTTGTTTTTTCTGCTTCAAGAATTAATTGTTTAACTTTTCCTAATGTTGTATCTTTCCCTGTTTTTGTAATTTCAACAAGAATTACTCCTGTTAAATTTGCTGTTCCTTCAAATACCTGTTCTCCTTTTAATTTATCTACCGGTAAGGACTCTCCTGTAATTGATGCTTCATTGACTGTTGTTTCACCTTTTATTATAACTCCATCAGCAGGTATATTTTCACCTGGTTTAACTCTTATTATATCTCCTTTTTTAAGTTGGCTCACCATTACATCTTTTTCTTCTTCTCCTATTACAAGATGAGCAGTAGGTGGAGTTAATTTTAAGAGTGATTCAATTGCTTCTCTTGCTCCAAGGGTAGTTCTATTTTCTAAAAGATGCCCTAATGTAAGAATAAACGCAACAACTCCAGCAGTAACATAATATCCCAGAGCAATACAGGCAAGGACCGCAATACTCGCAAGTTCATTGAGTTTGAGTTTTCCTGTGTAGAAACCTTTGAAAGCACCTGCAACCATTGGTAATCCTAAAAGAATTGCCCCAAGAAAACTACTTATGCCAGAAATTTCAGGTCTATCAGGAAATATACGACCTGCTATTGCTGCATTTATAATGAGTATTCCACCTATAAATGTAAATATTAAAGCCCTTATAAGTTCTTTCTCTTCTTTCCGAACATGAACAGGTTGATATATTTCTCCTTCCATCTTACTCACCTTCTTTCCATTTCCTTGGTTTCCCTAAAATTATTCTTAACTCATTTTCTTTACTTGGTAATGGCTTGTTCAGTATAAATTTATCCTTTAATTTTTCCAGAATTTCCTCAATTTTTTCTTGATAGAAATATGAAAGATAAATATTAAGTTCCTTGCTTCCCTGTTTATATTTCTTTGTTAACTTCTTGATATATTCAGCATCTGCATATGCTTCATTGACAACTTCACTGTAATATGTGTTTGCTTCACTTATAATCTTTGCTGCTTCTCCTTTTGCAATGTTTATAACTCTATTGGCGTATGACTTTGCTTCATTTATTTTGGTACTTTTAATTTGTTCTGCTTTAACAACTTTATTGAAGGCATCTGCAACCTGTAAAGGAGGAACTGAACGGTCAAGGTAGACAGCAACAAGTTTCAAACCTGTATTTAGTTGGTCAAGTATTTTCTGTGCTTCTATTTTTACCATATAAGAAAAACTTTCAAGTTTTGTTCTTAATGCTTCATCTACATTATATTTACCAGCAATTTTAACTATTGCATAAGATACAGCACTTTTTATTAAACTTTTCTCATCTGAAATATTTTTAATATATGAAATTGGGTCATCTATTCTGTATTCAATATGCCAGAGAGTATGTATAATATTTTTATCCCCTGTAATAAGATATCCGTGAAGATAAGGAATTAAAAATGAAGCAGGAGAAACTTTTTCTTTATCAAGGTCAGAACTCCAGAACTTTCTTAATTCTAATGACTTTACCCTCTTAACAGGAATTCTTACAACCTTATCAATTGGTTCAGGAAAGGTCCAGTGAAAACCTGGCTTTAAAATTCTTTTCTCCCCAACACCTTTAATTTTTCCCCATCTGAGGACAATAGCAATTTCATCCTGTTTTACAGTGAAAAATCCTGATAATAAATAAGAAATTATCAATATTCCAATCAAAAACTTTAAAAACTGAAAACTTATTTTTAATGCCTTAGAGAAATATTCTAAGGCAGCACTTCCTTTACTTTTTCTTTCCATTTTTTTTCTTTAAAGGTTTTTCTATGAATAAATCATATGGAGGTGTTCTGCTATCAAGTATTACAGTTGAATTGTTTTTCAGTGTTTTTTCCAGTGCTTGAAGTTTTCTTAAGAAGATTGCAAGTTCTTCATTCTTTGTGAATATATCATAGTATTTAGATGCAGCAGCATCTCCTTCTCCCCTTATTTTCAT
>JAGGVW010000221.1 GCA_021157805.1 bacterium | reverse complement strand
ATTTTACACATTCCATCCAGTAAACTATATTCAGTATGGAGATGAAGATGAACAAATTTTTCCATTTTATCTCTTTGCTGCTTTCTTTGCTGACTGATATATTTTCCCTTCTGTTTTTACAGATGGAGCAATCGCTATTTCAACAAGTTGCATTTCCTTTATATTTTTTACTCCAAGAGAAGCCATAGAAAGTTTTAAAGCCCCTATCAAATTTTGTGAACCATCATCAACTTTTGCAGGTCCAAAGAGAATTTCTTTTAAGGTTCCTGAAGTTCCAACTTTTATTCTGGTGCCTCTTGGTAAATTTTCATCTGATGTTGCCATTCCCCAGTGATATCCTCTCCCTGGTGATTCTTCTGATTTTACAAAAGCAGAACCAATCATAACAGCATCAGCACCTGCTGCAAATGCTTTACATATGTCTCCACTTGTTACCATTCCTCCATCTGTTATTACAGAAACATATTTTCCTGTTTTTTTAAAATACTGGTCTCTTGCTGCTGCACAATCAGAAGTTGCTGTTACCTGAGGAACTCCTATTCCTAAAACTTCTCTTGTAGTGCAGGCAGCACCGGGTCCTATCCCAACTAAAATTCCAACTACTCCTGTTTCCATAAGTTCATAAGCAACATCAAAGGTAACACAATTCCCAACTATGACTGGTATTTTTGATTCTTTGCAGAATTTAAAAAGGTCAAGCGGTTTATATGATTTTGAAATATGTCTTGCTGTTGTAACTGTTGATTGAACTACAAAAATATCTGCTCCTGCTTCAACAGCAATCCCTAAAAATTTTTCTGCAAGTTGAGGAATTGAACTTACAGCACAAACAACATTTTCTTTTTTAATCTGTTGAATCCTTTCTCCAATAAGATTTTCCTTTATTGGCTCTTTATAAATACTCTGGATAATTTTTGTTGATTCCTCTTGAGGACTTGATATTATTTTCTCTATTATTTCATAGGGATTCTCATATCTTGTATAAATACCTATAAGATTTAAGACAGCAATACCACCAAGTTTCCCAAAAGTAACAGCAAATTTTGGGTCAACAACTCCATCCATAGCAGCAGCAAGAATTGGAATTTTAAGTTCAATATTTCCAATTCTTGTGGTAATATCAACTTCTTCAGGATTTAAAGTAATATTTCCTGGAACAAGTGAAACATCATCAAATCCATAACATACTCTTGCTTTTCTATTAACTCCTATCCACATTCCCATTTTCTTCTCCTTTTTTAATTATTAGTTTTTTATAAAGTTGGTAAATTTTTTCTGGACTTAATTCTTCTACTCTTCTGTTAGAATCAATTCCAATTTCTTCCACCAATTTTGTTATATCTTTTTTTTCTTTTTTAAATACTTTATTTATTACATTAGTAAGTTTTTTCCTTCTATAACTGAAAATTAAAGGAAGAAACTCCCAAAATCCTTTTTCAACTTCAATTTTAGGTTCCTTTAAAGGAACAATCTTAATTGTAACTGATTCAACTTTTGGTTCTGGGAAGAAAACATCTTTTTTTAAAAAATAACATATTTTACTTTCTGTGTAAAGAGAAAGAAGAACGGAAACAGGACCATAATTTTTGCTTCCTGATTTTGCAACGAATTTCTCCCCAACTTCTTTCTGTACAGTTAAAAGAGCAAGTTTGACTTTCTTGTAAAATTTAAGTATGTGTAAAACAATAGGAGTGCTTAAGTAGTAGGGAGTATTTCCAACTACTTTTACCTTTTCAAATTCATTCCAGAAATCCTGATTTGTTTCAAGAAAGTCAGTTTCAAGAAGATAAAAATTTTTTTTATCTCCAAATCTTTTTTTTAAAATTCTACAAAAATCAAAATCTATTTCAAAAGCATAAACCTTTTTTGCTTTTTCTATAAGATATTCGGTCAATGACCCAAGTCCTGGTCCAATTTCAAAAATAATATCTTCTTTTTCAATTCCAGCAAAGGAGAGAAGTTTATTTCTTGCGTTCCTGTCTATAAGAAAGTGCTGCCCCAGATATTTTTTTATATTTAGATTTTCATCAATCAGAAGTTTTTTAAGGTTCCTTTTAGTCAAAAATTTGTCCATTTATTTTAAAAGTTTTACAGCAAGTTTATAACTTTCAATAAAACTTGATGGATTTGCTTTATTTCTGTAAGCAATATCAAAAGCTGTTCCATGTCCAGGACTGGTTCTTATCATAGGAATTCCAGCTGTGAAGTTAACAAGTTTTTCAAAATAAAATGTTTTAAGTGGGATTAATGCCTGGTCATGAAACATTGAAATTATAAGGGAAAAGTCACCCTTTATTGCCTTTCTGAAAATAACATCTGGAACAATAGGTCCAATACAATTTATTCCTTCTTTTCTTAATTTTTTAATTGCTGGTTCTATAATTTCAATTTCTTCTGTTCCCATAAGTCCATTTTCTCCAGCATGTGGATTAAGTCCTGATATTCCTATAACAGTTTTTTTTATCTTAAGTTTTTTTAAAAAATTAACTCCTATTTTAACTTTATTTATAATCAATTCCTCACTTAATTTTTCAATAACTTCTTTTAGAGATATATGGGTTGTAACAAGAAGAACTCTTATGTTGTCTGCAACTATAATCATTGCATAATTTTTTACATTGAGTTCATCAGCAAGAACTTCTGTATGTCCAGGATAATTAATTCCTGCTTTCTTCCATGATTTCTTTGAAATGGGAAGAGTGACAAGAGCATCAATTTTTCCTTTTTTCCACAAGTTTATTCCATACTCAAGATATTTAAAAGAAGCGAAACCACAAATTTTTGAATTTTTCCCAACAGGAAAATTTTTTGTTTTTATTGCTCCTGTAGAAAAAATATTTATACAACTTCCATCTATCTCTTTTCTATCGCTTATTTTTTTTATTTTTACTTTTTTATTTAAAATATCAGCATTTCTTAAAACAACTGGTAAGTCACCTATTAAAACAGGGAAAGCACCTTTTATTTTTTTTATTTTTTCCCATCCTTTAAGAAAAATCTCCCCACCAATTCCAGCAGGGTCTCCAAGAGTTATTCCTATAATCTTCATTTATTTATTATCTCTTTCTCAATAAATTTTCTTGTTATTATTTTTTCTTTCAGTATATTTTTCAGTTCTGCTACTGTAATTCCACTTTTTTTAAGATTATCCATAAAATTTTTTTCT
>JAGGVW010000059.1 GCA_021157805.1 bacterium | reverse complement strand
TATATCCTGAAATTCAAATAACTCAATTCCCCGCTCTGGTATTATTTGTGTCCGAAATATCCCGGGATGAATTTGAATATCTAATGAAAGAAGTTGAAGAACTTCTTAGATAATTTATTCTGCTCATTCACTCCATTTCTTCCTGCTGCAATTCTCCTGTTCGAAGCTAAGCTCTGAACAAATGGAACTTTAGTAGACATACAGAGTTAAATTTGGAAAGAAGAGGGGAGATTGTAGATTCCTTGTTGGGTAATATACCATTCCCATCAATCTAAAATCTCCCATTTTTTTAATTTCTCACAGTACTCTTTAGATAGAAGATCACATCCTTTTAATAAATGGGCTAGATATTCTCTGGTGGGTTTTAGTCCGTTCCTCACTTTATCCGGTTGTGCAATGTAAACTAAAGTATTAATTTCTCTGCCATCTTTCAGGTTTACTTTCACAGTAGTTCTGTCATAGTGAATTGGGTACCTTTCCCATTTATTCAGTTTTTTGACATCCTCTTCTGATATTTCGTAAAGAATGCCTTCAACCGCTTCATTGTTGTCTCTTACTATATTTGCGTATCCTTCTTTAGGATTGCGAGAGGCTATTTTATTAAACTCTAATCTCCAATTTTTAAGGATTGCCCATTCTCTTTGTGTGAGTTTAATACCTCTTTGTTTCATTTGTTCTGGATCCATATTTGACCCATAAGCAAAATATTTCATGCTTTATCCTCCTTTTTTAAAGTGTCTTGCCTATGGGGTGGGTATGTGATATGAATCATATACCCTTGTTGTTATATAGTCCGAAGAAATGAATCCGAGAAGTAGGGAACATATTGGCTTTAAAGCTCTAATTACTTCTTTCATTAAGTTTTTTAATTATTATTTGTGTGTTGGTTGACTAAAATTAATTTAACTTTCTAATGAGTATTATCTATTGCGTTCTAATCTTCTCAAACCAGCTAAAGCAACTAATGTTTTGTGAACAGCAATATTAGCAACCACTGCCCATGCTCTATGGACTCCGGGATCTTGGCCCCGGAGAGGTAATCCTACTACATTAAATAAGCTGTAACGTTCTGGTACGGACTCATCTGGATATCTACAAATTCGCTCTCCTTTATCTCCTGGAACTTTAATTTCCGACAATACTTCACCAGAGCTTTCGTAATCATCTGTCCCAAAAAACTCTGCATGAGGGTGCTCATCTATCCATATTATTACTCTAATGCGTTTTTTTCCATAAGTAAAACGTTCGCAAAAGCCTATTTTATGGTATGTCTACCATCTTCCGCTAGCGCTTCGTATTCTACGAAATAATCGTATTTTTCTGGACCTTGAGGCCACTGATACGTAAAGTTTCTCCCTGCATCTTTCATTTTCACGATACGTATTTTACCATCTCCTATTTTTAATTTTTGAGGCATTGCCTAACTTGTCGTCAATTATACAGAGTTTGCTTTTGTATCATTTGGGTGAAGTGTGTAATTACTGTTAGGCGATGCGTTCATCATTCTTTTTAATTTGAGTCTCTAATTCTTTGATTTTTTTCTCAATTTTAGGTAAATCAGTCCTTTTGAATTCTTCAAATCTTTTCTCAAGAGTTTTTTTAATTTCCTCAATATCTTTATCTTCTAGACTCTTTGTTTTAAGAAAATTCTTTTTATAAATAGTAAACCATTGTGGAGTTAGTTTACGCTTAGATTTATTAAATAATGATGTGTTTTCTTGAGCTTTGTTATAAAGTTTTTCTCTAACTTCCTTTGCTCCCGGACCAATAATTAGATTTAGAGAGAGTCCCTCTTTATAATTCTGAAATTCAAATAGTAGTATTCTTTTTGACTTTGTCCATTTCTCACCCTTTTTAGGCATGAAATCTAAACTTTTAGGAATGAATCTTATGCAGGATTTAATCGAATCATCCATAATCATATCGCTATCATTTTTTATTATTTCGATTAAAATTTCATGGATTTCTAACAACTTATCAGGCTTATATTCAAAAATAAGATCTAACGCTTTTTTATGTTTTTGATAAATCTTCTTGCACAATTCCTGAACTTCGGAATCTTTCATAATATACCTCCTTAACATATCATTGTAATGTGATATAAAAGTTAATATTTCTGAGCTTATTTTATCCTCTTTATTTTTTATGAGGTGTTCTATTAATGATGCTATTTCACTATAGCTTAGCGGGATATAATCACTTTCAGAGGGTCTTTCTCCTTCCGCCGTTAAATAAACAAATAATTTTTTATAAGATGGAAATTCCTTTTTGATTATCTCTTTATATCTTTGCAATTGATTAGAGTGTTCTTTTGAATATATTTTATTCTCTATTATACAAACGAATTTTTGTCCTTCACATTTTATTATTATATCTATATTTTTCCATCCTTTTAATACTTCCGCATCGTCAAGACTCCAGGCATCTATATCGAAAACTGTAACTCCTTCTATTTTTAATGAAGAAGCTTTTGAGGCCACTTTTTTAAGGAAAATTTTTAAAAAGTAATCTTTCAAGCCGTGATTTTCTATAGGATTCATTAACCAAGAGAGGAAAGTAGAATGTCTTATTTCGTAGTTTATGATACCCAAAGCAGTAAAAATATTAAATTCGTCGATAATTTCTTCTAATTTTTCAAGCTCTGGATTATTTACTATGAAATCCCTTAAAATCTCTTTTTCCAATTTCTCTTCTTTATTGTCCATTTAGTCTCCTCTTTTAAGTATAGTGTATAATAATGTTGTAGGTATTTAAAGTCTTGTAGAGCAAAGTGGGGTAATGTATACAATCTGCCGAAATATCAATTCGCCTGCTAAGAGATATAGTCATTTTTCTAGTCAGCAAAGCAAAGAATTATTTCTTTTCTGTCTGATAGTTTTTCAGACAATAAGTTGCATATCTTCTCTGGACTTCCCTTTACGAAGGTTAACATCTTTATTTCTTTCATAAACCTATTATCATATTCTTGCGTTTTTTTTAGTTTATCAGCATCCTGAATTACTTTTCTTACAAAATATTTAATTTGTTTTTCTGTTAAAGGATCTCTTCTATACATAAACTCTAACCCATATAAAATTACTGGGCTAACATTATTGGACTCAGAGAATACTTCGGATTTATACAACTCATAGTCTTGTGCCTTGATTACTTCATAGGAGTACTTATAAATGAAATTAGGATTTAATATAATCATATCATAATGGCCACGTTGATACTTTCCTCCTTTTTTAGTTCGTTCCTCATCATCTTTTATCTCAAATCTTCCGTTACTCATATCACATCTAAATGGAGTGGGATATTCTCTATGGATTAAAGAGTGGTTATGTCCATCTTTATCTTTAGCATAGATATTAGAACCTAGGTTTTGACATAAAATACTATAAAAATAGCACACAATGTCGCTCTCAGTAAAGAAGAG
>JAGGVW010000075.1 GCA_021157805.1 bacterium | reverse complement strand
TTTTTCAACAACGTCTTCATCTTTATAAAAATGTAATATGCAATGTTTTCTGAAGTTGGATTTGTTCTATAAAAAAAAGAAATTCTGTTTAAATTTTTATGATCAAGTTTTTTCAAAACAAAATTAAGTTTTTCTTTTAAAATTCCAAAATCAAGTAAAAGACCTGTTTTATCAAGAAATTCACCACTTATAACAACTTCAACTTTCCAGTTATGACCATGTAAATTTTCACATTTACCTTTATAGTTCTTCAATCTGTGAGCAGCTGAAAATTCATCTATTATCTTTATTTCATACATTTTATCCTCAATCTTCTATATTCCCTAATTTTAACTCATAATTCTGGTAAGGGAAAATTTTTTTTATTACCTTTTCAGTATAACTACTTAAATCACTGAAAAATAGTTTTATTTTTCCTTCGTTTCCCTTTTTTTTGATTTTTTTCATTTCCAGGTATTCTTTTAATTGATGAGCAACCTGATAAGATGGGTCAACAATTTTTACATTTTCTCCTATCACTTCCTGTATAACCTTTTTAAGATAGGGATAATGAGTACAACCTAAAATTAAAGTATCTATTTCTTTCTTTTTCAATTCATCAAGATAATGTTCAGCAATCAAGTAAGTTATTCTTTCAGTAAAAAAACCTTCTTCAACGAGAGGAACAAATAGAGGACAGGGAGTAGAAAAAACAGAAATTCTTTGTTTTTTTAAAAGTTCTTCATATTTCCCGCTTGATATTGTTGCATAAGTTCCTATAACTCCTACTCTTTTCTTCTTTGAAAGTTCAACTGCTTTTCTGATAGAAGAGGAAATAATATCAATTATATGGATTGAAGAAAATTTTTTTCTTAATGTATTTCCTGCAAGAGATGAAGCAGTATGACAGGCAATAATTATAACTTTTGGATTAAATTTTAAAAGGAAATTAACATCATTTGTTGCAAATTTTTCAATAAGTTTTTTTGATTTTGTTCCATAAGGGACTCTTGCAGTATCTCCAAAATAAATAATATCTTCTTCTGGTAATATTTCTTTAACTTTTTCTACAACACTTAATCCACCAATTCCAGAATCAAATATCCCTATCGGACTTGTTTTCATTCTTCTATTATTTTTCTTGATTTAAGATATTCAATTATAGCATTTCCAAGTGATTCTGCAATTGCCTGTCTCACTTCAGCATCTCTTAAATTTAATTCTATATTAGGATTACAGATAAATCCTATCTCAACAAGAATAGAGACCATTGGAGTATATCTCAAAACATAAAAATTTCCCTGCCTTGCTCCTCTATCTGGCGTTAAAAGACGCTCAGCAAGTTTTTCCTGAACGAACTCTGCTAAAACTCTACTTTCTTCAATAGCATTTGTTGTATTCAAATCCTGTAAAATCCTTGCAAGTGCAGTGTCTTCTGTTTCCTCATCCTGTAAAATTCCTTCATTATTTGTAACCTCTGGTAAACTTTCCACCTCTTCTTTTGAGTTTGAATAGTATGTCTCAAATCCACTTGCTCTGTACCTGTTGTATCGTGAGGAATTTGTATGGACGCAGAAAAACATATTTGCATTTAAGTCTTTTGCCATTTGAATCCTCTGCTCAAGAGTTAAAAATATGTCTTTATTCCGTGTGAGAAAAATTTTTATATAGGGATATTTTTCTAAATTTTTATGGAGATAGTTTGCCAATCTTAAAGAAACATCAAGATTTACATCTTTTTCTTTAAGTCCAAAGTTTCCTATTGCTCCTGAATCTTTCCCTCCGTGTCCAGGGTCTATTAAAATTATGTATGGCTTTTTTTTCTCCTCATTCCTTATTATTTCTTTCTTTTCTTTTTTATTCTCAGAAATCATAGAAATAATTGAAGAAAAATCATTTAGAGGAATTAAAATTTCTCCCTCAATTTCTTTTGGAGGATAATTTAAAGTTATTGTTTCTTTATCAACTTTTACAACTTCTGTTCCAATTCTGAATTTTATCTCTGTTCCATTGTAAATTAAGAAAACTCTATCTTCAATTTTTCCCCAGGATTCAGGATTTATTGCCTCAAGGAGTGATTTTAGAGAAATATATGACTGCTCTTTAATAATGTAAGTGGGTAATTTTTTTTCTTTTATAACTTCCTTTAAATTTAAACAGAATAAATTCCCGGCAAATAAAATCAAAAATAAAAAATATATCTTTTTCATTTTCTCTCTGTTTCTTATCTATTTTAATTTTTTCAACTATTTAAGTCAATCAATCGAATTGAGACATAATAAATCTACACAAAATTATATCGTTGAGACAAAAAGATATCTGCCCGAATAAGGTACCTTCAGGTAAGATAAAGAGAGCAAAAGGTGCTAATGAAAAAGGAGATAAGCAAGGAGCAAAGAGATATCAAAAAGGCAAGGAAGAAAGAAGAGTAAGATATTGGATGAATTTGTAGAGTTGGCGGAGGAAATGTCTCAAAATAAATTTTACATATTTCAGAATATGTAGTATATAATTTAGAAAACAAAAGGGAGGAATCTATGGAAAAGATAAAATGTGCAGTTGTTGGAACTGGCATATTTGGTGAAATCCATGTACATACTTATTCAACATATGATAAGGCAGAACTTTTAATGATATGTGATTTAAATGAGAAAAGAGCAAAAGAGATTAGCAAAAAATATGGAGTAAGATATACAACTGACTACAGTGAAATTGCTGAAAATGACAAGATAGAAGCCGTTTCTGTTGCCACTCCTGATTTTGCCCATAAAGATATTGTGATAAAAATGCTTGAAAGTGGTAAACATGTTCTTGTTGAAAAGCCTATGGCAACAAGTATTGAAGAAGCAGAAGTTATGGTTGAAACAGCAAAAAAAAGCGGAAAAATCTTAATGACTGATTTTCATAATAGATTTAATCCTCCATTTGTTCTTGCCAGAGAAAAATTTGAAAGTGGTGATATTGGTGATATTGGAATGATTTATACAAGATTGAGTGATAGAATAGATGTTCCATTAAAGTGGTTTTCCTGGTCAAACAAAACAGGACCACAGTGGTTTTTATTTCCTCATATTGTTGACCTTGTCACCTGGATAAGTGGCAAAAAACCTGAAAAAGTTTATGGATGTGGGAAAAAAGGAATTCTTAAGTCACATGGAATTGATATTTATGATACTGTTACAGGTATTCTTGATTTTGGAAAATTTTATGCAACAGTTGAAACATCATGGATAATTCCTGAATCATGGCCTTCAATTGTGGATTTTTATTTTAAACTTGAAGGAAGTAAAGGAAGAATTGAAGTTGATTTTGAAGACCTTGGATTAAAAATAGCATCTGATGTAAAAAAAGAAATGGAGACACCTTTCTATCTGGGATATACACCAATTGATGGAAAACCACATGGATTTGCATCTCTATCTATTATGCATTTTATTGATTGTGTATCTGAAAACAGAAAACCAATTGTTTCTCTTGAAGATGGCTTTATAAATGTTAAAATAATATCTTCAATTCTGGAATCAATTGAAACAGGAAAATCAATTAAAATTTAAAAAGGAGGGAAAGTGAAACTTGGAATAGTTACTTATATGATAGCAGCTGATTGGGACCTTGATACAATCATAAAAAGATGTGAGGACTTGAAATATGAAGGAGTTGAGTTAAGAACAACCCATAAGCATGGGGTTGAAGTAACTCTTTCAAAAGAAGAAAGAGAAGGAGTTAAAAAGAAGTTTGAACAAAGTAATGTTAAACTTGTCGGCCTTGGCAGTGCATTTGAATATCACAGTCCTGATAAAGAGGAATTGAAAAAGAATATAGAAGGAACAAAAGAATATATAATACTGGCAAAAGATGTGGGAGCAGAAGGAGTAAAAGTAAGACCGAATGCTTTCCCAGAAGGGGTACCGAAAGAAAAGACAATAGAACAAATTGGAATTTCTTTGAGAGAAGTTGCATCTTTTGGTGCTGATTATGGAATTAAAGTCCGACTTGAAGTTCATGGCCATCAAACATGTTATCCTCCTTACATAAAACAGATGGTTGATATTGCAAATCATCCAAATCTCTATGTATGCTGGAATTCAAATATGCAAGATATTGATGAGACAGGTTCAATTGAAAAAAACTTTAATCTTCTCAAAGATAAAATTGAGATATGTCATATAAATGACCTTACAAATGAATATCCATGGATTGAATTATTTAAACTTTTACAGGGAATAAATTTTAATGGTTTCTGTCTTGCTGAAGTTGGTCAAAAAAGTTGTGAACCAGAAAAATTTCTTTCCTACTACAGAGCTCTTTTTAACGCATACAACAGAATAGCAGAACTTGAAAAATAAAAACAACTTTTATGTAAACTGTAGTTGCCACAGAGTATGATAGAAACCTTTTTTTTCAATAAGGTGGTTGTGTGTTCCTTCTTCTATAATTTTCCCATCTTTAAGAACTATTATTTTATCGACTTTCTTCAAAGTTGAAAGACGATGCGCAATTATAAAAGAAGTTCTGTTTTTCATTGTTTCATTTATTGCTTTCTGTATTATTTTTTCTGATTCTGTATCAAGAGAAGCTGTTGCCTCATCAAAAATTAAAATTTCAGGATTTTTATAAATTGCTCTTGCTATTGAAATAAGTTGCATCTGTCCACCTGATAGAGTTATTCCCCTTTCTCCTATTAAAGTATTTTCTCTATCAGGCAATGACTCTATTAATTTTTTAATCCCTGGCATTTTTATAACTTCATTGAACCTTTCTTCATCTTCAAAACCAAGAGTTATATTTTCTTTTACAGTAGCGTGGAATAAAACTGGTTGTTGAGAAACAAATCCAATATGCTCTCTTAATGAAGTTATCATATATTCTCTTATATCTTTACTATCAATTAAAATTTCTCCTTTATCAGGGTTATAAAATCTTAAAAGAAAACCTATTAATGTTGTCTTTCCCAC
>JAGGVW010000203.1 GCA_021157805.1 bacterium | reverse complement strand
AAATGTTCTATTTTCTTATGTATGATGTTGTTTTTTTCATAGTTCTTATTTTGTTTTTCCCTTTTATCTGGAAAAGAATTAAGCCAGAAAAAGAATATCCAGGAAACTGGAAAGAAAGATTTGGGATATATGGGAAAAAACTAAAAAAAGGAAAAAGAAAAAGGGTCTGGTTCCATACTGTTTCTGTTGGAGAATTTTTATCAATTACTCCTTTGATTGAAAAACTTAAAAAATTTGATATTGTTGTTTCTCTTACAACAAAAACAGGAAGAAAGGTGGCTGAAAGTAAAATCCCTGATATAAAATACTTTTACTTTCCATTTGATTTCTATCCTGTTATGCTGAGAGCAATAACTTCTGTAAAACCAGATATAATTGTAATTGTTGAAACAGAAATATGGGTAAATCTTATACGTCTTGCAAGAAGAAAAAATATACCGGTTGTAATGATAAATGGGCGACTTTCTCCGAGGTCTTTCAGAAGATATAAAAAGGTGAAATTCCTTACAAAAAAAATCCTTCCACATCTTACAAAAATTGCTATGAGGACAGAAGAAGAAAAAGAAAAACTGATTTATCTTGGTGCTGAAAGAGAAAAAATTGGAATATGTGGAAGTATGAAATTTGACCTTGCTTACCAAATGGGGAAAACAGTAAAACCAGAGGAATTCAGAAAATCTTTAAAAATAGATGAGAAACAGAAGATTGTTGTTTTTGGCTCAATTCATCCTGAAGAGGAAAAAAATGTGGTTGAAATTACAAAGGAAATTATTGAAAAATATCCTGAATGGACAGTTATAATTGTTCCAAGATTTCTTGAGAGAAGTAAAATCTTTTATGTTTTAAATTCATATCATCTACCTTTCACAAAACGCACATCTATAAAAGAAAATTTTAAAATTCTTGTTGTTGATACATATGGAGAACTTAATAATTTCTATTCAATAAGTGAATTTGCTTTTGTTGGTGGAAGTTTAAATGGATGGGGAGGACAAAATCCTATTGAGCCAATTGCTTTTAAAAAAGCAGTAATATATGGGAAAGATAACTGGCATTTTTTTGCTGAATGGAAAGAAATTAAAAAAGGTGGAGGAGGAATTGAAGTAGAAAATTACCAGCAACTTAAAGAAAATGTCTTTCTTCTCATAGAAAATGAAGATTTAAGGAGAAAAATGGGAACTGCCGGTTATAAAGTTCTTTTAAATAATACAGGAGCAACTGAAAAAAATTATTCCCTCATTAAACAGTTTTTATAATAAAAAAGCCAATTTGATTTTTCCCCTGTTTGTCTGTAAAATAATTTAAAATTTTAAAATAATTATAAAAATATGAAAAATAAAGAAATTGCTGAATTACCTTTGGAGAATTTTAAAAAAGATCATAAGTCATTTGAGTTTGTAATAATAAATAAGGAAAAATTTATTGAGATTTTATCCAGAGTTATTTCTATTGATAACTTCATATCTATTAAAAGAAATATTATGGAATTAAAGGATATTATCACATACAGAAAAGATGATAAGGAAGGTTTGCTAAATATTGAACTTAATGGTGATACTGTTTCTTTACGTAAGGATATAATTATTTCAGAAATTAACCAGATTATAGAAACCAAAACAATCGAAAGAGCAAAATATTATCTAAAAAGATTAAAGAAAAGCATAGAAAAAGTCAGGACAAATAAAATCAATGATATAAATCTTTTAAGGTGGAAAGAATACGATGAAATTATTACAGATAGTTTATGGTTGTTAGACAAAAGAGATTCTTCAGGAGCACATTTAGCATAGTATTGGGGTAATTTCGTTCCACAGATCCCGAGACAGATAATGTTACGATATACTAAAAAAGAGGATTGGGTTTTAGACCCATTTGCAGGAAGTGGAACTACTCTAATTGAATGTAGAAGATTAGCGAGAAATGGGATTGGTATTGAATTAAATAAAGATGTTGTTCAGAAAGCAAAAGAACTAATAGAAAAAGAACCAAATCGGTATAATGTAACAAGTGAAATATTTGTCGGAGATAGTAGAAATATAAACATAAAAGAAATTTTAGCAAAATATGAAATTGAGCAATTCCAACTTCTTATTATGCATCCCCCTTATCACAATATAATTAAGTTTTCAGACAGTGAAAAGGAGGCGGTTGTCAAGATTTTTGTGTCTGGCTCACCTCCTTTCCGAATCTTAATTTAAAAAGTTGTCTTATTTTATACTCATTTCCTTTTAAATTTGGTATAGGTTTTCGCCATCTTCCATTTTCTAAATTCTCCCAGATTAAATAAGAGTTTATATCAACTACTTCTATTGATTGAAAATATCCACCACATTTTATTCTCCTATCTTCTATTTGTCTGTTTATATTCTCACACGCATTTGTGGTATAGATATATTTCTGGATTTCTTTTGGGTATTTCTTCTTAAATGAAAAGTATCTTTCTTTATTTTTCTCCAGTTTATTCATAAAATAAGGGTATTTTTTCCTGAATTTTTCTATTAACTTACTAAAACTTTCTATTGCTTCTTCAAATCTCTCACATCTTACCATTATCTTTTTCAATTCTTCCTTATACCAGCCTCCTATCTCTTTTTTCCCATCAAGCCCTATTAACAAAATTACATATATTACCGCTTCCTTCAGCTGTTTATCTTTTATCTGACTTCTGCTACCATCTATCATCATACAAAACCAATCTTCTTTCAATTGTCTCGTCTTAAAATCATCCACTTTCTCTTTCAAATTCTCTTTTATCTTTTCTATCTCTTGCTCACTATACGGTAATTCTAACTTCTTTAATGTCCTCTGTATTTGATTTTTGCTATATCCATTACTTATCAATGAAATTAAAAATTCTTCAAAGTCATCTGAACTTCTCTTGTATTT
>JAGGVW010000272.1 GCA_021157805.1 bacterium | reverse complement strand
TATCTCTTATACTCTTTACTTTTTCTTTTACATCTTCAATTATCTCCTTCGCTCTTTTTTCTTTTCCTATAAGTTTTGCCAATTTTAAAAATTGGTCACATAATTCTTGAAAACTTCTTGCCTCAGAGAAAACAACAACTCTTATTTTTAACTTTCTTAGCCTTTCTACCTGTTTGGGATTGGTCAGAGATGTAGCCAACACTAAATCTGGCTTAAGTTTTATTATCTTTTCCAAATTTATATCAATAACTGTACCGACTTTCTCTTTATCTTTAGCACATTCAGGTGCATAGATTGTGCATCCAATAAGTCTATCTTCTACTCCTAAAAGATATAACTCCTCTGTTAAGGAAGGGCCCAAGGAAATAATTCTTTGAGGATAAACTTGATTGGCATATCCAACCAAAATACTGCTATATGAAAGTATGAGAATGAAAATAAAAAATAGGATTCTCTTTTTCATTTAATATACCCTCTCCACTTCATATCTTACTTTCATTTTAGAATGTAAAATGGAAACATTTTTTAAATATCTTTCACTTATTTTTTTGGCTTCTTCTATCTCGTTTAAAGTTGGTCGCCTGAATCTATCCTTACTTGAATAGGGTATATATCCATCAATACGATAAGGGATCTCTGGATTTATATTAGCAATAAATTGGGCAATTTTTTTTATCTCTTTACTTTCAATGTAATCAGGAATAAAGATACTTTCTGCCCGCACTTTAACTTTGGGTTTGTTTACATATCTTTTAAAATTTATCAAGACTCTTCCGGGGTCATCTTTTCCTGTAAAATCCTTAAATAACTTTTTTGATATAGCCTTAATACTTACACAAACCTCATCAATTACCTCTTCCTCTACAAATCTGTATCCATTGGTAAGTAAAATGTTAAAACTAAAGAATCTTTCCTTTAATAATTTTGCCAGTGATAAAAAATCTGGATCTTCTGTTGGTTCTTTTCCCAAAAAGATAACTTTTTTAAAATCAAGGAGTTTTAAATAAGATATAACTTCTTCGATTTTTAAAGTTCTGTTCTTTTTCTTTTTTGCATCTTTTATATGACAATCCTGGGGATGGTAATCAGTGATACAACCATGGCAGGAGAAACTACATCCCCCATCCATATAGAGACAGACTTGTCTTAGCTTCGGTGTATAAGTAATATGGTATACTCCCATTCTCAAAATACCTCAGGATGAATAAATTTAGCCAATCTTTTTAACCCTATTATTGCTCTTGGTCCAGGACGACAGACTAATTCTGCCTGAATTTGGTAAATTCTATTGTTTTTATAGGCTTTGGTTTTCTTAAAATAGGCAGTTTCTTTAACAAAAGATAATAAATCTGTAGTTTCCCTGTGCCCCTTAGCTGTAATTATCACCTCAGGATTCTCCTCGGCAATCTCTTTAAGGATGGATTCTTGCTGATTTGACTTAACATTTCTCCCAATATTTATCCCTCCCAATGCTTCAATTAATTTACTCATTGCACAAGACCTCCAAGCAACACAAAAGATATCACAGAGATAACATACACGCACCTTTTTGGGTACCTTTTTCACTTTTTCTAAAAGAGTATCCATTTCATTCTTCAACTCCCCTGCTAATTTATTTGCTTTATCTTTACAGTTAATGGCTTTGCCTACCTGAATTATACTTTGAGGAGCATCCAAAATTGTTTTGGCTTCTATAACATATACATTTATCCCCTTTTCTTTTAAATAGTTAATAATTTTTAAATGAAAATCTGTGGCTAATACTAAATCGGGGTTTAAAGAAATTATTTTCTTTATATCCGGGGTAGAGAAACCTCCAATTTTATCTACCAATTTAGCCTCAGGAGGCCAGTTACAAAATTCAGTTACTCCCACAAGTTTATCTCCATACCCCAGAACAAATATAGTCTCAGTGACAGAGGGTGCTAAGGAAATAATCCTCATTTTATTTTGTTTTAAAAAGATTGCTTTTACTCTCTGTATTACCTCCTTTGCCATTATTTCTTCTATTTTCCCATTTTCACCCTTATAGAAATGGTCTCAAGAACATATTTTAACCAAACAGCCACTGATTAAGCCTCCAATTACATCATCTAAAAATGGAGGAAGTTTCTTCAAAATGTGGGGTTTCTTTCTATCCAATCTCTCAAATTCAAATAAAGCCCGACTCCCTCCGATATAGGTTGCAATTTGAATACCTAAAATCTCATCTGCAATTAAATGAACAGGGTCTTTTCTATATTTCATTTTAGTAAGCCCGGGAATTGTCCCCTTTTCTCCTTCTTCTTCTAATCTTAATCCTGCTAAAACAAGAGAGGCTATATTTATATCTTTTAAAGCATTGGCTATCTCTTCTTTTAAAAGACGACTGACTTTTTTTATACTGCCTATTTGAGGATGAGGAATATACATTTCTAATCCTGTTTTAACAAGTTCATCTATTTTAATTCCTCTTTCTTTTAACCTCTCTTCCAAACCTCTTCCAATTTCAATTCTATTCTGCTTATAGATTGCATCTTTTACTGCTGAATCTACAACTTTAGCAATTATTTCTCCTGCTTTGGAATGCCCTCCGGTATAATTAATTTTGGAGCCAAAGCCTGATACTATTATTACATTATCGGTTCCTGTGCCTGTAGCCTGGTTTTTTAAAGGAGTATAACTGGAACGAATATCTAAATCCTGTAATGCCTTTGTTTTTGCTTCCGTAGCTGTAATAATTGCCCTTGTTAAAGCAGAATCGGTTAAAAAAACATTTGTAATTAAGATTATATTAATTGTGCCTGTTTTGAAAAATTTGCCATTTTTTTCATAACTTTTGGCTCTATCTTCTCCAGCTCTCATAGCATTAGAAGAAATTCCAGCAGTTACAAAACACACTACTTCAAACTCTCTGAATTTTTTTCTTTTGATACTTAAATTATCCATATCAACACCTGTAGAAAGTAAAGTTAATTCTTTATCCTTATATCCTAACTCTTTTACTATCCATTTATAATATTTTCTCCAATTTTTATGCACTTCCCCCCATAAGGCTGGAGGATTAAAATTATTAGCTACTGCTTTTACTTTCTTAAACCCTTCTCTTGTAGATAATATTCTTCTTCCCTTATCAAAAGAAATAACTAATGTTTTTACAGGGATTTTCTTATAGAAATGGTGAAGAATTTTCGCTTGCACTTCCTTCAATCCTATCGAGATTATTTTTTCCATTATTATTTCCTCCTTGCTTTTATAATTTTAATTCCAGAAACCAGTTTTTATCTCTTTTATTTTTTCTCCTATTTTAAAACGAACAGGGTTTTTAAAGATGGGACCATCATAAACAAAGGTATGGTATTCCCCTCTTTCTCCACAGAGATCTATATTTTTCTGAGTTTTCAGTTCTTCAATAAATCTTTCATTGATTACTCTGCCCAAATAATTTTCACTCAAAAATAAGGAATTCACACTGCAAACTATGGCTTTAAATCCTGTCTGAATAAATTCTTTAAGGATATCCTCCCTTTTCTTATTCCATAAAGGTAAAATTGCTTCTATACCTGTATCTTTACATACTTTTTCTATCCAGTCTCTATGTTCCTGAAGGTCAATATCTCCAAATACTCCTGCCTGAATACCTTTTTCCTTAAAATAACAGATTGCCTTTTTGAATTCCTGTTCATAACTTTTCCAAGTAGTTTTTCTTTGAATTAAAGAAATCCCGATTGCTTGTGCCTGAATTTTCAATAAATCAGAACTGACTCCATGAGAATGAGAAAATTTACCATCTTGTGTAACCATATTTAAGAAAAATTTAACTTTATAATTATAACTTTTTATCGCTCTAAAACAGGCTAGAACAGATTCCTTACCACCACTCCAGGAAACAAAAACTTTCATAGATTTTTCCAATCCAAGTTATAACCACAAACCTTACAATGAAATCTATCCCTATCTATACCTGCTCTACAGTTAGGACACATCTTCTGCCTTGCGGTAGGATTGGGGATATCTCCTACTACTTTTTTATATATTTTGTAATAATAGAAGTGTTCCTTACTTATAAATTTTATATGAGAGTCCTCTCTAAATTCCTTATTGCATACCTTCCGAGATATAACTTCCCGCAACCTATCCATTCCAGAGCCAAATTCTAACGGCCTCTTATCTTGCCAGATGATTTCTTTCGGCAATAAATTTTCAAACGTTTTTCGTAATATCCACTTCCCCCAGATCTTACCTTTATA
>JAGGVW010000024.1 GCA_021157805.1 bacterium | reverse complement strand
TTATTTTAAAATGGACTGAAACATCATCTCCTGGCCAGAATTCAGGTATTTCTTTTTTTTCAATCATCTGGTTTTCAATTTCTTCAATTTTTTTATTCATTTTCTCCCCCTTATGTATTTTTCATAAATGTCAGGCCTTTTTTCTTTTGTTTTCTCAATTGCTTTTTCTTTTCTCCACTTTTCAATTTCTTTATGATTCCCTGAAAGAAGCACTTCAGGGACCTTCAAACCACGAAAATTTTCAGGTCTTGTATAACATGGCCAATCAAAAATATACTGGTGGAAACTATCAAATTCTGGTGCTTCTTCAGGTAAAACACCAGGTAATAATCTAACTACACTATCAACAATAACCATTGCGGGAATTTCTCCTCCAGTTAAAATATAATCACCAATTGAAATCTCATAATCACATATTTTTTCAACTCTCTCATCAACTCCTTCATAATGACCACATATAATTATAAGTCCTTTCTCTTTACTCAATTTTTTTGCCATTTCCTGATTATAAAGAGTTCCTTGAGGAGTTGTTAAAATTACTTTTGCTTTTTTATTCTGTTTCTTAATATATTCAACTGCATCAAAAATTGGTTGACACATTAAAACCATTCCTTTTCCTCCACCATAAACTTTATCGTCAACTTTCCTGTGTTTATCTTTTGTAAAATCTCTTAAATTCCATATATTAATTTCAACAATCTTTTTATCTCTCGCTCTCTTTATAATACTTAAATCAAAATAATTAAAACTATCAGGGAAAATTGTCAGAATATCAATCCTCATTTATTCACATTTGGTGGGATAAAAATCCCTTTTTTTCTGCAAAGTGATTTTACTGTATCTGTTGGTATTGCACCTTTTTCAAACCAGTAAGAAATTCTGTCTTCTTTAATTTCAATAATTTCAGGGTCAGGAAGAGGGTCATAGTGCCCGAGTATTTCTTTTACATCCCCTTTTCCATCTTTTTTTCTATCAACTGCAACAATTCTAAAAAAAGGTCTGTTTCTTCTGCCAACTCTTACAAGTCGAATCCTGATAGCCATAATTGTTCTCCTTTGTATTTATATTTTTTCTACTTTACCACTTTCAAGAGATTTATGAACTGCAACTGCTATTTTTGTAACTTCAAGACCATCAATTCCAGTAGCAGAAATTCCCTGTTTTATTTTTTCAACACTGCCACCTTTTTCAAGATAGATTAAATTATACACAAAATCTGCTATGCTATCAATACCATAACCAGAATATTTAAAAGAATTTTCTCTTTCATCAAATATTTCTGATATAAAAACAGAATTATATGTTTTTACCCCTTCTTTTTCATAATATACTCTTGTTCCTCTATCCTGACTATCACATTCAATAACTCCATCTTCTCCTACAAGACGGAATCCCTGATTTACAATTGATTCAAAATTTTCAGGTAAAATCCAGGAAAGGTCAAATGAAATAGAGGCACCATTTTCAAACTCAACAATACAGTTAACAGAATCATATGTATCAATACCCATTCCTTTCAACTTCCACTTCCTTCCAGTTGCATATACACTTTTCCCATTACTTTCAAGAAACCACCTTAAAAGGTCAAAAAAATGAACTCCAAGAAACCAAACAGGAGAACTTTGAGGAGCCCATTTTGGAAACCAATCCCTTGGGACAACAACCTTATCTTCCATATGAGCATATCCATATTCAACTTTTCCAATTTTACCTTCTTTTATATCTTTTTTTATTTCTTTATGGAATGGGTCAAACCTTTTATGAAAATCAACCTGTAAAAACACATTATTTTTTTCTGCTGCTTCTATCATTTCAATACATCCTTCAACAGTTGTATCCATTGGCTTTTCAACAAAAATATGTTTTCCTTTATTTGCTGCAAAAATTGCTGGTTCTTTATGAAATGGGTCAGGAGTTACAATAGCAACTCCATCAATCTCTTCCTTTTCTATCATTTCTTTATAGTCAGTGTATCCTTTAACATTAAAATCTCTTGACTGTTTTTCTAATAAACTTTCGTTTAAATCACATATAGCAATAAGTTTACATAAGTTCTGCCTTTCAAGTTGTGAAAATGTTTTTAAAACATTTGTTCCGAATGTACCAACTCCAATTATTCCAACTTTTACCATTTTTCCCCTCCACACCATTTTATTACACCTTTTGTTGCGACTTCACCTGCTTTTTTTATATCTTCTATTTTAATTTTTTCATTATTTGAATGTGCATCATCAAGACAGCCGGGGCCAAAAACAATAACAGGCATCTTTCCAATTTTATTAAAAAGCCGTGCATCACAACTTGCAACCCAACCTTCTACAACTGCTTTGCCCAAAACATTTTCAGATGCTTCTTTCAAAACATTTACAAGTGGATGCTCTGGTGGTATTGAATAAGCATCATTATGGAGTTTATTGAAACTTAATTTATAATGATTTTTTATCCATTCATCACCACTTTCTCTTATTATACTTTCCATCTCTTCCTTTATTTGTGCAATATTTTTATTCGGTAAAAACCCAATTCCTCCTTCAAGTTTAACTTTACTACACACCATAGATGGCCACCCTTTTCCTTCAATTGTGCCAAAATTAACCTGAACAGGTGGTGGGTCAAATTTTTCAAAAAGCGGGACATTTCTGCTTTCTTCAATTAATTTTTCCTCATAATTCATCAATTTCCTTACAATAAAACACATTTTTTCAATCGCACCAACTCCTTCTATTTTCTTTCCCATATGGACACTTTTCCCCTCAATTTCAAGTTTAAACCATAAAGCCCCTCTATTTGCAGGATGAATTTTCATATCTGTTGGTTCAAAAACAATTACTCCATCACCTTTATATC
>JAGGVW010000062.1 GCA_021157805.1 bacterium | reverse complement strand
TTAAGAAATAAAAAAATAAAAGGGACACAAAACTATTGGGAGTTCAGTATTTCTATAAATTATAGATGTATTTACCGAAAAGAGAAAGATACAATATACATTCTTGCAATAGGTAAGCATGAAGATGTTTTTTTAATCCAACCTTAATGCTTTTCCCAAAACTAAAATTACATCACTTATAACCGAACTTACAGAGGGAAAAAATTAAAGAGAAAAGAAGGTAGATAAGGAGTAAAGTTGACTTGACAGGATGGAAAGTTAAGGAATAAAATTGAAAAAGAAAGAAATTTTTTTATGAAAACTAAACTATTACTAATGTGGCTTGCATCTGAAAGGAGAAAAAAATGGTTATGAAGGAAATTGAGAAGATAAAAGAAGCAGAGAATAAAGCAGAGGAAATTGTTAAAAAAGCGGAAGAAGAAGGGCAGAAGATGAAAAATTCAATTGAAGAGAAAGTTAAGAATTATAGAGAGGAAAAAGAAAATTCCATGAAAGAAAAAATGGAAAAATACAGGACCGAAAAAGAAAAGGAAAAAGAAAAAAAATTAAAGGAAATACAGGAGAAGATAGAAAAGCAAAAAAGAGAAATAAAAAAATCAGTGGAGAGTAAAATAGAAAGCGTTATTGAAAGTGTATGGGTATCTTTCAAAGAAGAAATTTTTATGCACTGACAACTTTATTTTTGCCCATTTCTTTTGCCTTATAGAGAGCAGAGTCGGCTTTTTTAAGTAAATCTTCAGGAGTTAAAGCATCATCAGGAAATGTAGCAACTCCAAAACTAACAGTTAAATTTCCATTTGGCTGTTTTTTCTCATAAGGGAAATTATATTTTTCAATTTTTTCTCTTAATTTTTCACATACCTTTACGGCATCTTCTTTGTCAGTTTCAGGAAAGACAATAACAAACTCTTCTCCTCCATATCTTGCAACTATATCATTACCCTTAACTCCATTTTTAATTATCTCTGCAACTTTTTTCAATACAATATCTCCCACAGGATGTCCATTTGCATCATTATAAAATTTAAAATAATCAATGTCGCAAATGCATAAGGAAAACTTTTTCTTATATGTTTTTGATTTTAAGTAAATCTCTTCAAGTTTTGTTTCAAAAAATCGCCTGTTATAAATAGAAGTTAAAGCATCTGTAATTGAAAGAATTCTCGTTTTTTCAAATAATTCAGCGTTTTCAATAATTAACGAAGTTGGAGCAGTAACCATTCTTAAAAGTTCAAGTTCTTTTGTAGAAAATTTCCTGTTTTTTCTGGAAAAAATACCAATAACTCCTGTAATAACTTTTCTGCTGTAAAATGGAGAAATTATAAAAGAAGTAATCCCTTTTTTTGCAAGATTTTTATAAAGGGGAAAAGAGCCAGTATTATTTATCAGAAGTGGTTTACCTTTTATGCTAATTTCTTCAAGAATATCAGTATCAATTATATCTTCACCTATTACTTTTCTTAAGAATCTTCCCCCAAATAAACAGATTACAATAGTTTCATTTTTAAATATTTCTTTCAATGAATCAGCAATTTTTTCAGTTACTTCTTCAACTTTCATTTCTTCTGTTTCAATAAGAGATATTATTGTTTTAAGAAGGATTGATTCAAGTTTATAATCACTTAAGGTTAAATTTAATTTGCCTATTTCCTTTCGTAAGTTTTTAATAATTTCTGAAAGATGGAATCCATAAATAACTTCAATTATTACAATTGTGGAAAGTGCAATATTCATAGAGAAAAAATAGAAAGTGGAAGAAAAAACATAGCCAAAAGTAAAAGCAAGATTTATAAAAAGAAGAAAACATATAAGAAAAAATAATATTAAATTCCTAAATTTACTCATTCAATCCTTTTTTAATTTTTTCTACAATTGATGAAAATTCATCAGGATGATAAAAGGCAATTTCAGCAAGGGACTTTCTGTTAAGATTGATACCTCCTTTTTTTATTCCATTCATAAATTTACTATAAGAAATACCACACATCTGGCATGCAGCAGATATTCTTTTTATCCATAACCTCCTGAAATTTCTTTTTTTCTTTTTTCTATCATTATATGCGTATGTTAATCCCTTTTCGCTAAATTCTCTCGCTCTTTTATAACTTTTTGACCTTGCCTGCCTGTATCCCTTTGCTCTTTCCAGTGTCTTTTTTCTCCTTTTCCTTGAAGCAACTGAATTTTTTGTTCTTGGCATTTTTCTCCCCTATTTGTATGGTAATAACTTCTTTACTGCTTTTACATCCCCTTTATTTTTAAGTTCATGGGCTTTTTTTATTCTCCTTTTTCTTTTTCTTGTTTTTTTTGAGAGGAGGTGGCTGCCTCCTGCTCCATAATGCATAACCTTCCCTGTTCCTGTTATCTTAAATCTTTTTGCTATTGACTTTTTTGTTTTTAATTTTGGCATAATAAACTCCTTTTATTTTAAAGTGGAATAAAAGTAACACTTAATCTGTTTCCTTCCATCTTTGGACTGATTTCCACTTTTCCAATATCTCTTAAATCATTTATCAATTTTTCAATCAATTCATATCCTTTTTCTTTATGTAATATTGCTCGCCCTTTAAAAAAAACAATAACCTTAACTCTATTTCCTTCTTTTAAAAAGTTTTCTATGTGATGCTTTTTAAACTTATAATCATGTTCACTTGTTGTCGGAGTAAATCTTATCTCTTTTAATTGTGTTGTTTTACGCTTTTTCTTTATTTCTTTCTCTTTCTTCTTCTGTTCATAAAGAAACTTCTTGAAGTCCATTATTCTACAAACAGGCGGGGAAGCATTTGGAACAATTTCTACCAGGTCAAGATTTTGTTCCTTTGCAATTCTTATTGCTTCATCACGATTTACTATTCCAAACTGCTTCCCATCATTACCTATCAAACGAACTTTTGCTACTCTAATTCTATAATTTACTCTATATTCTCTACCCTGATTATGTCTATACTTTCTAATTGACACTCCTTTCTTACTTTTTAACTTATCCTGTATAATTATATAAAAATTTTATCAGATTGTAAATATCAAACAACTGAAAAAACTTTTTCTTCAATCTCCTTTTTTAATTTTTCTTCAATCTCTTTGAGAGTAAAATTTCCAGCCATACCTTTTTTATGTTTTCTCAAAGCAATATTACCGGTTTCAATCTCTTTATCGCCTATTATTAACATATATGGCACTTTTTCTTCTTCTGCATCCCTTATTTTCTTTCCTATCTTTTCATTTCTTAAATCAACTGAAACTCTGAAATTTTCTTTCAATTTTTCTTCTATTTTTTTTGAATATTCATTATGTCTTTCAGTAATTGGTAATATTCTTAACTGTTCTGGGGCAAGCCAGAGAGGAAAATTGCCTTTGTAATGTTCAATAAGAACACCAAAAAATCTTTCCAGTGACCCAAGTATTGCTCTATGGATTAAAATTGGTGTTTTTTCTTTGCCATCTTCATCAATAAATTTCACTTCAAATTTTTCTGGTATATTGAAATCAACCTGGATAGTTGAACATTGCCATTGTCTTCCAATACAGTCCTTTATTTTTACATCAATTTTTGGTCCATAGAAAACTCCCTCTCCCGGGTCAATTTCATAATCAATTCCTTTTTCTTTTAATGAGCTTTCAAGGGTTTTAGTTGCAATTTCCCAGTTTTCAACAGTTCCAACAAATTTCTCAGGTCTTGTTGAAAGGAAAACAGAAAATTCAGAAAACCCAAAACTTTTAAGGAAAAAGAAAACAAGCTCAATTATTTTGCTTATTTCTTCTTTAAGTTGAGAAGGAGTGCAGAATATGTGAGCATCGTCTTGAGTAAATCCTCTTACTCTTAAAAGTCCGTGTAAAACACCCTGTTTTTCATACCTGTAAACTGTCCCAAGTTCAGCCCATCTTAAAGGAAGGTCTTTATAACTTCTTGTCTTTGTTTGATATATAATAATATGAAATGGACAGTTCATTGGTTTCAACTGAAATCTTTTCTCTTTATCAACCTCCATAGGGGGAAACATATAATCTTTATAAAAAGAATAATGACCGGATTTTTCCCATAAAATACTGTCTGCTATATGTGGAGTATAAAGGATTTGGTATCCATTTTTCAGATGAACTTCTTTCCAGAAGTCCTCGATTATCTTTCTTACAATACTTCCTTTAGGATGCCAGAAAATAAGTCCAGAGCCATATTCAGGATGTATTGAAAAAAGGTCAAGTTTTTGTCCAAGCACTCTATGGTCTCTTTCCTTTGCTTCTTTCAAAAAATTAAGATATTTCTTAAGTTCTTCTTCTGTCTCAAAAGAAATCCCATAAATTCTCTGCATACTTTCTCTGCTTTCATCTCCTTTCCAGTAAGAAGAAGCAATTGATAAAAGTTTAAAGAATTTTACCTGTCCTGTGGATTCAAGATGGGGTCCCTGACATAAATCAATAAATTCTCCCTGTTTATAAAAAGAGACAGTATTTTCTGGTATTTCTTCAAGTAATTCAAGTTTAAATGGTTCATTTTTAAGTATTTCTTTTGCTTCCTCCTTGCTTTTTTCAAATTGTTCTAATTTATAGTCATCTTTAATAATTTTTTTCATTTCTCCTTCTATTTTTGTAAGGTCATCTGGAGTAAATGGTTTTTCAGTGTAAAAATCATAATAAAAACCATTCTCAATAGAAGGACCTATTCCAAGCTTCACATCCGGGAATAACCTTTTAACTGCCTGAGCCAGTATATGAGAAGTTGTATGCCAGTACTTTTTATAAAATTCTTTTTTCATTTTAAAGCGGGGCCGACGGGATTGTTTCCCACCTTATGTATTATCCAGCCCCATTATTCTTTTTTTACTTTCTTTTTTCTACTAATTCCTTTGTTTTACTGAAACCATCCCTACAAGGTAGCGCTAAGCGGGGCCGACGGGATTGTTTCCCGTTCGTTCGTTTAACCTCGCTTTTCAATTTTTTCTCCTCCTTTTTGTTTTCTCTCCTGACTAAGTTTTACTGAAACCATCCCTACAAGGTAGCGCTAAGCGGGGCCGACGGGATTTGAACCCGCGACCTCCAGATCGACAGTCTGGCATTCTAAACCGCTGAACTACGGCCCCTTTTTCCCTTTTAAGTTTGTTTATTTTACCATCCTCCTGTTTATATGTCAACCGCACGCTTCATACTCTTCTGCATATTAGAGGAGAGAATTTATTGTTTTTATGTAATTGGAGTAAAAAGAAATAATGATATAGGCAACATAAGTAGCAATTAGAAGATAGACGAAGACAGGGAAAATTTTAAGAGATTGATTTATTATGTAATTGGTCTCTTCTTCTGTATATTCCACAACTTTATCAATGGCTATATCCATATTTCCGCTTATTTGTCCTGTCTCAATAATCTCTTTGACCTGATTGGGAAGAAATAAATTGTTTCTTATTGCTTCAGAAATAGTCCTGTTTTCCTTTAATAAAGAAAAATTTTTCTCAAAATCCATTCTGATTGTTTCATTTGATACTACTTCTGTTGCTGTTTTAAATGAATCTATAATATCTATTCCAGATTTATAAAGGAGAGAAAATGTTTTTAAAAATAAAATCATCTGGAAATTAATAATAATTTTTCCTATTAAAGGGATTTTTACAATAATCTCATCTGTTGTTTTTCTCATCGGTTGATTTTTAAGGATTTCAGGAAGAAATATAAAAACAAAAATAATTCCATAGATGAGAATAAAAGGAGGAATAATTTTACCAAGAAAAGGGAAAAAACCTTTGAGGAAAAGAACAGGAAAGGCAGGAATAATTATTGCAAGGTTTAAAAGAATAAAAGGATATGTGAGACCATTTAAAAGTTTCTTTCTTATATTTTCAAAAAAATCAAAATATGCTGATAGAGAAGAGACGATTTCTGCAAAATTCCCGGATTTAATTCCTGCTGAGACAGTTTTAATTTCAAATGGTGAGAAAAAATCTTTTAATTTCTCCATTGCTTCAGAAAAACTCCTCCTTTCTGATACTTCCTTTTTTAGATGATGTGAAATATTTTTAATTACAGGGTCAGAAGTATTTTCTTCAATGTGAGAAATTGCGACAAGAACATTATATCCAGAAGAAAGAAGAGAAGATAATCTGAAATAAAACTGACTTTTTTTAGAAAAAATAGTTTTAAAGAGGAACAATTTTTACCTTTCTATCAACTTTTCAAGTTTTTCAAAGTCAATTGGTTTTTCTAATATATAATCTGCTCCTGCTTCTTTTATTTTTTCAATGTTCTCTTTATCAGGATATCCAGTCATTGCAATAACTTTTATATTTTTTGTTGATGGGTCTGTCTTTATTTTTCTGCAAACTTCAAAACCATCCATTCCTGGCATTAAAAGGTCAAGAATGACAATATCAGGATAGGTTTTTGTAATGATTAAACCAGCGTCAAAACCGTTATCAGCAGTATAAATTTTAAAGTCAGGATTTTTATTTTCAATATATTCTTTTAAAACATCAATAACTTTTTTATCATCATCAACAATCAGGATTTTTTTACTTTCTATAAGTTCCCTTACCAAATCTACATATTTATCTTTCCCTGCTTTTTTTATAAACTCAATAAGGTCTTTTTTTAAAACTCTATATTTTCCCCCAGGAACTCTTATTGCAGGAAGTTTACCTTCTTTTATCCATTTATAAACACAAATTCTTGTTACTCCAAAAATTTTTCCAATATCACTTGTAGTAAAGAATCTTTTTTCATTAAATGTTTTACTTTTCATCTATAAAAATATTATACCTTTTTTTGAAGAAATGGTATATTTTATCCAAAAAAAGAATTTCAAAATTGGAGGAAAGATGAATTTATAGCACATTTGACTGGATTTAAATTTCAAAATTCATTCCATCATAAGCGGCAATTACTTCTGTTTTTGTTTTTTTACTTATTTCTTCCTGTTTTTCCCATATTTTGTTTTTAAGCATTGTCATTCCGAAATGTGTAAGAATTGCTTTTTTCGGTTTTATTTCAGAAATAATAAACTCTGCTTCAGGTAGAGAAAGATGAAGAATCCCTTCTTTCTTTTCATAAAGAACTGTGTTTATAATTAAAATATCACTTTCTCCATATTTTTCAATAATTTCAGGGAAAAAAGCAGTATCAGATATGTAGGAAATAACAGGAACATTTTCTCCTCTTAATTTAAATCCATATGTTTCAACTCCATGTTTATGTCTTACAGGTATTTCAATCTTTAAATCTTTTAAATGATAATTTTTCCCTTCTTCAATAACTTCTATTTTTTCTGGAAAATCCCTTAAGTATTTTAATATCACAGGGTCATTTTCTAAAGCATCAAAAGGAGAAAAAACAATACCCCTTTTTTTAAAACCACCTTCTGTCATTGCTTCTATCATAAGGTTTATATCGCAGGAATGGTCTAAATGTTTATGAGAGAGAAATATCCCATCAAGTTTTTCTGCATTTAGTTTTGGTCTGCTTTTTAAGATTCTTAGAAGGCAGCAAGGACCAGGGTCAACTATGAAATTTACATCATTTATTGAAAACCAGATTCCTCCCGATGCTCTCAATTGTTTCAGCATAACAAACCTTGCTCCTGCTGTTCCGAGAAATTTTATAAAAGACATTTTACCAATTATAATATTTTAAAACATCACTTGGTAGGGAGAGATGTTTCAAAATTTCCTTCAAGAAATAGTGCAAGTTTTTTTGAGTGAAGAGATTTTTTTAATTTCTGTATTGCTTTTGCTTCTATCTGTCTTATCCTCTCTCTTGTTAAGTGAAAATAACTCCCGACTTCTTCAAGTGTTCTTGAATACCTTTTTTTATCAAGTCCAAACCTCAATCTTATAATCAATTCTTCTCTCTCATCAAGAACTTTCAATGCCTTCTCTATTTCCTCTGAAAGAAGGGAATGCCTTACATGTTTTATTGGATTTGGATTTTCTCCATCTTCAATAAAATCACCTATGGTTGTCCTTTCTTCATCTCCAACTGGCAGGTCAATGGATATTGGGTCAGGTCTCATTGATTTTCTTATATTTTTAATTTTCTCCACAGGAAGGTTCATCTTTTTTGCTATTTCTTCATCTTTTATTTCTCCATCATCTGACTGCATTGACCTGGCTTCAAGTTTTTTTAATTTATTTATTTTTTCAATCATATGGACTGGTATCCTTATTGTTGAAGAATGGTCTGCAATTGCTCTTGTTATTGCCTGTCTTATCCACCAGGTAGCATAAGTGCTGAATTTAAAACCGGTTCTATATTTAAATTTTTCTACTGCCTTCATAAGACCAATATTCCCTTCCTGAATTAAATCAAGAAGTGAAAGTTTAGGATTGCTATATCTTTTTGCAATATTTATGACAAGACGTAAATTTGATTTTATAAGACGACCTCTCAATTCATTCAGTTTCTGACAGCATCTTATGTATTGAATTTGAGAAAATTTTTTCTTCTTCTTCTTCATTTCATTTATCTTTTTTTTCATTTCTTCAATACCTTTTGCAATTTCAACTTCTTCTTCATGAGTTAAAAGAGAATAACTACCGGCGTGTTTAAGGT
>JAGGVW010000241.1 GCA_021157805.1 bacterium | reverse complement strand
GCTCCCAACAGGAGCAGTCCGCAAGGACTGGAAAGTGCCACAGAAACTATACCGTCCGCCATGTTTTTTGGCGGGTAAGGGTGAAATGGTGAGGTAAGAGCTCACCGTCTGCCTGGTAACAGGTAGAGCAGGGCAAACCCCGTCTGGAGCAAGGCCAAGCAGGGCTTATGGGTTTCCTGCCCCTTAAAGCCCGGGTAGGCTGCTTGAGCCTGCGGGTGACCGCAGGCCCAGATGAATGACCATCTTTAAACAGAATCCGGCTTACCTGCCACTCCAGTAAACAATGAGAAAAAAGAATTTTAAAAGGTTAATAATATTTTTTCTTAAAGTTAGGAGGTGATTAATGAACATAGAAAGATTTGTTGAAAGAGGAATTGAGCAGTTAAAAAAAGAGTTTGGAGAAGAAAGTATTAAAAAAGCAATTCAATTTGTAAAAGATTTTGATGTGGAAGTTCCTTCCTGGGTTTTTGGTCCTTTTGGAGGTGGTAGATTTGGTGAATATATACCACCTGCTGCTGCCAGAAATATTTATGAAAAAATTGATGATATTTCCTTTGTTTATAAAATTACAGGTTGTGGGAAAAAAGTGATGACTCATATTCTCTGGGATTTTTCAAAAGATGGGGTTGAACCGGATATTGATTTAGTTAGAAATGTTTATGATTATTTAAAAGAGAAAAAACTTGGACTTGGAATGGTAAGCCCTACATATTTTCTTTCTGGTTCACATAAAGGAAGTTTTTCTTCTTATGATGAGAATATTAGAAAAAGATACATTGACCAGACAATTTTTGCATCTGAAGTGGCGAAAAAATTTGGCAGTAATGTTATTTCTTTATGGTTTCCTGATGGTTCTCTTTATCCAGGGCAGGTTGACCTTGATGAAAATTATAAGTTGATGAAAGAAAGTATAAAAGAGTTTTATAAAAAAATTTCAGATGATGTTTTTGTTTTGATAGAATATAAACTTTTTGAACCCGGAACTTACAGCACAACCATACCTGATTGGGGAACATCTTATATCCTTACAAAATTGAGAAAGAAAAATGCCGGTGTTTTAATTGATATGGGTCATCATCCACATGGAGTTAATGTTGAACAAATTGTTGCAACTCTTATTTCAGAAGGTATGAGATGTGGATTTCATTTTAATACCAGATATGCAGCAGATGATGACCATGCAGTTGAACCAAATCCTCAAATGGCAAGAATTTTTTATTATCTTATTAAAGGAGAAGTGGTTTCAAATAAAGTGAAAAACAAAAACTGGTTTTATGGACTTGACCAGGCATCCGGGAGAGAAAACAGAATTGAAGCAGTTATTCACTCAATTGATTCTTTACAGATTTCTCTTGCAAAAGCATCTTTAATTGATAATAAAATATTGAAGAAATTTCAGTTAGAAGATGATATTATTGGAGCAAATAGATATTTTAACAGGTGTCTAATCTTTGCAGATGTAAGACCGATTGTTTATAAAGCCCGTATAGAGAAAAATCTTCCACCTAACCCGATTGAAGAATATAGAAAATCAGGTTATCAGAAAAAAATAGAAAAAGAGAGGAGTTGAAATTAGTTTAACACGTCGGTTTTTCTAATAACTTGTACAATAATTTGACTTACTATTATTTTTATTATATAGTGAAAATTAAAAGGGAGGTCAATGTGGTTAAAATTAAAGTAGTTTTGTCAGCTACAAGTAGAGCATGGGGTTATCTTTTTAAGGAAGAAGAAAGAAAAAGAGAAAATGAAAGATTTAAGAAAAAGTTAGAAGAGATAAAAGACAAATTGCCAGAAGATTTAGAACTTGAAATACATTCATTCACAAATTCATCAGAAGAAATAAATTTTATTTCTTCTCTTAATGGAAAAGAACCTGTAATTTATTGTGCTCTTTCCGCTGGTACACCTGGATTAAAAATTCTTCTTGAGAAAAACATCCCAATGGTTTTTTACCAACAGATGTACGCTTCTCATACATGGAACATAAAAGAGTTAAGGAAAGATAATGTAATAATTTTTATGGGAAGTGAAATAAATGACTTCATAAAAAAAATTAGAATTCTTTATACATATATGAAAATTCCTCAAAGCAAGTATCTCCTTATTACAACAGAGGAAAGAAAAGATATTCTGGAAAGGAAAGAAATATTGCAGGAGAAATTTAACTTTAATGGAGAGTTAATAAAACCGGAGGAATTGATAAGATATTATCAAAATTCGAATAAAGAAGAAGCAGAAAAAGGAGCAAAAGAATTTATTAAAAATTCTATTGGGATTATAGAACCAACTTATGAAGAAATTATTGATGCTTACAGAATGTATTCAGGTATGGAAAATTTGATAAAGGATAAAAAAGCAGATGGCATAACCATTGACTGTTTAACATTGTTCGGTCTAGGGGTAATGCCAGCATATCCTTGTATTGGGTTTACTTTCTTAAATGATAGGGGAATACCTTCTGCTTGTGAAGGTGATGTTCTATCTTTATTTACAATGTATATTTACAAAAACTTAACAGGACTTCCTTCTTTTATAAGTGACCCTGTAATTGATGTCTCTAAAAATACTGTTATTC
>JAGGVW010000278.1 GCA_021157805.1 bacterium | reverse complement strand
TTTTATATTCACATTTTTTTGAAAAAGAAATTTTATAATTTGAAAAATTTTCCTCAACTATATTTTCAAATTTATCTTTAAGAAGAACTTCTACTTCATATTCTTTATTCAAACTCACAGTCAAAGGTAAATTTTTTAATTCAACTTTTTCCACTTTTTCTGGTTTCACAATAAAAACATTTGATTTTCCAATATGTCCATTTCTATCATCAACAATTATTTGGTTTTCTCCTGCTTTTGTTATAACAACTTTTTCTATCCACATTCCTGCTGAAAAATCGCTTTCAACCCTTTTTAATGAGTTATTTTTATCCTGAATATAAAAACTTCCTATTCTATTTCCCCATTTATCCTTTCCTTTAACAAAGATTGTAAATGATTTTCCTGCTATCTGGTCTCTTATATTCTCAATTTCATAATAAGAAAGTGGTCCTGAACTAACAAATATTTTTTTTATTAGTTTTAATTTCTCAGATGAAAAAGTAATTTTGCGTTCGCCTGATTTATAAAGAGTAAATTCAATCTTTTTAATTCCTTTATTTTCTTCATTGAATTCAACTTCTTCTGGAAAATTCCCTTCATTGTTATTGTCAGTTGATATTTTTATTTTTCCAGTGAAATCATTTTTAATATTACCAAATTCATCTATTACCTTTAAATAAAGATTAAACTTTTCCCCTGCAATTATATTTGCTTTCACTTCGGCAGTAAGATTCAGTTTTTCAGAAGGAAGGACTTTAAAAGGCGGACTTTTGCTAACAATGTTATTATTTCCTCCAATTAAAATATTAGAAGGGACTGCTTTTTTGAAAATAACTTTTCCTTTCCATTCGCCCTTTTCTAACTTTATTTTTTTCTCTATGTCTCCTGTTAAATCAGAAAGCAATATCTCTCCTGAATAACTGGTTTTATTACCATATTTATCGGAAGAGTAAATGTTTACTCCAATTTGCTTTCCTGCTACAACTTTAGAAGGGATATTTTCAAAGATAAATCTTTCTGTTTTACCTGGTAAAACCTCCACTGAAATGCCACCTTTAATTTTACTAACCTCTTCCTCAATAAAAATATTTCTTTTACCACTTTTAGCAAATGTTATAGTAAAAGAGCTCTCCTGTGTATCTTCATTAACTATAAAACTTTCAGTGAATACATCTTTTTTGCAGTCAGTTTTTATCTTTATTTTCTTTCCTTTCAGATTTACTTTATTCCCGGAGGAATCAGTTATGAAAAATTTCATTTCAGTGCTTTCACCAGCAACAATCTTCTTTTTTAAAGGTATTAAAATTGCCACTGGTTTGAATGTTTCTCTCTGTGGTTGAAAAGTGGAAGGTTGTGGTTTTTGCTGTTTTTGTTGTTCAACATTTCTTTCAACCTCAGGGAAATTTACTCTTGGTCCTGCTTTTACATGCCCATCAGCATAGAGAATACAGAAATATGGATTATGAGGAGGAGGAACTTTTTTACTTACTGCTGTCATTTCTGTCATAAGCCATTTATCAGGTGAAGATACATTTTTACCGCTCAAATTATCATTCCATATATAATTTGTTCCATATTTATTAAGTTGGTCTGGAATTGAGGGACAGAAAAATATCTGTCCTCTTGCTCCATAGGGTTTAAGAATATTTTGAATACCTTTTGGGTCTGAAGGTGAAGATGGGAAAAATTTTGCATCAGGGAGATGGTTATAATCCATAGTGAACATAGTTATTGCCTGATAAATCTGTTTTAAATTATTGATGCACTGGGCTCTTTTTCCTCTTGCGACCATCTGATAGGCAGTTACTGAAAGAGAAGTAACAATCCCAACAACAAAAGTTAACTCAACGAGTGTAAATCCTTTCCTTTTCATATTTTTATTTTATCATTTCCTATCTTAAAAATCAACTTTTTAGCCATTTCTAAAAAGCTCTACTAAGGGTAATTGCCCAAACCCGGTTTGGAACTTAAACCAAATTTTTTACTTTTTACATTTCTTTTGCTATAATTTTTATGTGATGTTAAATGATGATAAAAGGGTATGGAAGAATGATAGTTGTCCAGAGGAAACATATCCGAACAATTCGTATATGAACAAGTTAGGCGAAATCCTGCATACCTGATTAGGAATATTTTAAAATATGGAAGTAATTACATTAACCAAGAGGTGAAAAATATGAATGAAACAAAAACTGATCAACATACCTTATTTGGAAAAACTATAAGACCTGATGTTAGTAAACTCGTCATTAAAGATGCTGACGAAAAAGAAAAATATTTAATTGAAGAAATAAGAAATAAAGTTATTTTAGGTGATGCTTTTAAAGTTCTAAGGAAGATAGATGATGAAGTTTTTGATATGGTTTTTATTGACCCACCTTACTTTCTACAATTACCAAATAAAGAATTGAGAAGATGGACTGTAAAAACAGTTGTGGAAGGAGTAAATGATGAATGGGACAAGTTCTCATCCTTTCAAGAATATGATAATTTTATAACCAGACTTCTGAACGAAGTTAAAAGGGTAATGAAACCGAATGCCACATTATGGGTTATTGCTACATATCACAGCATTTTTAGAATCGGGAAAATCATGCAGGATTTAGGATATTGGATACTCAATGATGTTATATGGATTAAAACAAATCCAATGCCTAACTGGTTAGGGGTAAGATTCACTAATGCGACTGAAAATTTAATATGGGCTGTGAAAGATAAAAATGAGGAATACACTTTTAACGAGGATTATGCAAAAATATATGGTATCGATAAAGTAGGAACAGATATTTGGGTATTACCAACATGCATGGGCAAAGAACGGATGAAAGATGAATATGGTAAGAAATTACATC
>JAGGVW010000254.1 GCA_021157805.1 bacterium | reverse complement strand
TTTTTAATGAAAGCGTTTGGGAAAAAATATCTGAAAGATTTAAAAAAAGAGGAGTGGAAATACCAGAAATAAATAAAAAACAGGCATATATAATTGATGGAAGTTATGTAATTGAAAATGAAGTTGGGACCGCTCCTGGAATGATAATTGAAGAAAAAGGAAAACTTATAATTGCCCTTCCAGGTCCCCCAGGAGAATTGAAACCAATGCTTGAAAAATTAATTGAAAAAATAAAAGAAAAATTTCCTGTTGAAACTACACGAATGGTAAAATTCTCCATTTTTTCTGTTCCTGAATCAGTTGTTGAGACAAAATTAAAGGATATTTTTGAAAAAGAAGAAAATGAAAAACTAATTCTTGCTCATCCAAACCTGATTGAGATTATTTTCTTTTTCCCCCCTTCTATTTATGATAAAAAAGTCAAACAACTTGATGGAGTATTAAAAGAAAGATTTGGAGAAAACTATCTTGGAATAAATCCCCCTGCTCTACCAGAGTTAATTGGAAAGATTTTAAAAGAGAAAAAATTAAAAATCGCAATAGCAGAGTCCTGCACAGGAGGACTTACCTGTAAATTGATTACAGATATTCCAGGAAGCTCAGAGTATTTTCAGGGTGGTTTTATAACTTACAGTAATATTTTAAAGAAAAGGACTCTAAAAGTTAAAAAAACAACTTTAAGGAAATATGGGGCAGTAAGTAAAGAAGTGGCAATTGAAATGGCAAAAGGAGCAAAAAAGCAGGGGAAAGCAGATGTATCATTAAGTTTTACAGGAATTGCAGGACCAACTGGAGGGAGTAAAGAAAAACCTGTTGGACTTGTATGGATTGGAATTGGGTTACCGAAAAATAAATACAAAGCATATAAATTCATTTTTTCAGGGGACAGGCAGACAATAAGAGAAAGAGCAGTCCAAACCGGGTTTGGTCTTTTAAGGCAAGAAATAATTAAAAATGAGAAATAAAAAAATTTTGCTAACAATATTTATATCAGGAATTTTAATTTTCGTATGGGCAGTTATAAAAATAATTACTTTTCCACCTCTTGTATCACCAGCAAAACTTGTTGAAATTCCTGAAAACTCAACCGCATATCAGATAGCAGAAATTCTTTATAAAAATAAAGTCATAAAAAAAATTTCCTGGTTCCTTTATATAACAAATAAAATGAAAGTCCAGGATAAGTTGAAGTCAGGTATTTATGAGTTCTCAGGGAAAACCCCACTGAAAAAAGTTGTTGAAAAACTGGTAAAAGGAGAAGTTAAACTGGTAAAAGTTACAATACCTGAAGGAACCAATATAATGGAAATAGGAGAAATTCTTAAAAAGAAAGGTGTTATAAAAAATAAGGATGAATTTATAAGTTATGCAAAAGAGAAAAAACTTGAAGGATTTTTATTTCCTGATACATATCTTTTCCCTTTGAATTCCTCAGTTGAAAGTGTTTCTCGCTATATGTGGGAAAGATTTAATGAGGTTTGGAAAGAATTAACAGGGGAAGAAATAACTGATGAAAACTACAAGAAAGTGAAAAAGATTGTAACAGTTGCTTCCATTGTTGAAAAAGAGGCAATATTCCCTGATGAAAAAAGAATAATAGCAGGGATAATTTACAAAAGATTGAAAAAAGGACTTCCAATCCAGAGTTGCGCCACTGTTGAATATGCTATTGGAAATCATAAACCAAGATTAACTGAAAAAGACCTTAAAATTAAATCTCCATATAATACTTACCTTTACAGAGGACTTCCACCAACTCCTATCTGTAATCCAGGGAAAACCTCATTAAAAGCATCTTTAAATCCCAGAAAGACCGAATATTTATATTTTTTATCTAAGGGAAATGGAAGAAACCACTTTTCAAAGACATACAGGGAACACCTGCGAGCAAAAAGAATATATTTTTCAAACATGAATGGAAGTGTGAAAAAAGATACAGAAAAACAGTAAAAAGAAAAAATTATTAATGTTTATTATCCTTTTTAAATAATTTATCAGGAAATATTATTTTAAAATCACCTTCTTTTATAAATTTCCAAGTTTTATATTTCCAATTCTTATTCTTTTCAGTTTCAAGACATTATATCCAAGAACTTTAAATATCCTTTTATTTCCCTTTTTTTACCTTCTTTTAAAATTATTTTGAGTTTTGTTGTTTTTTTAGTTTCCGACTATTTTCTCATCTATTATTTTTAACCTTTCTCCTTCATCAGTTAATCCTTTTTTTGCTGTTTCAATATCTTCTCCTATCCTTTAAAGTGGAAATTAAGTCGCATTCTCTTCTGTTAGAACCGGGTTCTAACAATTATTTAGTAGGAACAACCTCTATTTTGTTCTCTGATGGTTTTACCCCATATTTAATAAGGTAATGAGTTAAAATAGCAACCATTCCGCCATTGTCAAGACAGAGTTTTTTGGGGGGGATAAAAAGTTTCAAATTTTCTCCAATTACTCTTTTTATTCTGTTTCTTATATACTCATTCTGAATAACTCCCCCACCAACAAGAAGTGCTTTTGGATTATACTTTCTTATCGCTCTTTCTATTTTTATACATAATGTATCAGCAACTGATTTCTGAAAAGAAGCACAAACATCAGGAATATTCTTTAAACCATTTTCCTTTATGTAATACATAACTGCTGTTTTTAAACCACTGAAACTGAAATCAAGAGAATTTTTACCAAGTAAAACAACAGGGAATTTTATTTTATTTTCATCACCTTTTTCTGCATATTTTTCAATCTGTGGTCCTCCAGGAAATGGCAAATTTAACTTCCTTCCTACTTTATCAAATGCTTCTCCACAGGCATCATCAAGAGTTCTTCCAATTAGTTTAAACTCAATATGATTTTCAAGATAGAAAAAAGAAGTATGTCCACCAGAAATTACAAGACCAATAGCAGGAAATTTAATATTTTTTTTAAGATAATTTGCTGCTATATGTGCATGAAGATGATTAACTTTATAAATTGGTTTTTTAAGGGAAATAGAAAGTCCACAGGCAAAAGATACACCAACAATTAAAGAACCTTTAAGTCCCGGATGAGAAGTTACACCAATAAAATCTATATCCTCTAACTTAATTCCGCTTTTTTCAAGAGTCAGGTTGAAAAGAATATCTATTTTTTCAAGATGTGCACGGCTGGCAAGTTCAGGAACAACTCCACCAAACTTTGAATGAATATCTTCCTGTGAAGATACAATATTTTCTATAATTTCTCCGTTTTTTAAAATTCCAATTCCAGTTTCATCACAGGAACTTTCTATACCAATTATAACCATTTTACCCCTCTGTTAGAACCGGGTTCTGAAAATGGTCTATTCAACTATGGAGGAAGCAGGAACTATTTCTATTTCTTCTTTTTCTATTTCAGGAAGTGTTTCTTTTAAAACCTTAAGAGTTGTTCTTTTTGCATGCCCTATAGCAACGGCTTTTCCATTCTTCTTTGCAACTTCAATAAGTTTTCTAATCTGCTGTTTTATGTAATCCGGTTCTGTTTTATTATCAAGAAAAATATCTCTTTTTGCTGTTTTTATCCCCATTTGTTTTGCAAGATGGAAACCGACTGATTTCTCTGAAGTTATACTATCAATAAAAAATAAGTTCTCTTTTCTTATATTATCAAGAAAAATTTTCATTTTGTCTTTATCTGAAGTAAATAAAGACCCCATATGATTATTAATACCTTTTATATAAGGTAGGTAGTCATTAACATCATTATAAAATATCCTGTTTATCTCCTCATCTGACATTTCAGTTGTTATCAGTCCTTTATCAAAACACTGGTGGGGAGGTATTGGTTCAAGAGGAATATGAAGCATAAAATCAAAATTTCTCCCTTCAAGTGCCTTTATTAAATCCTTACTGTATGGTGCTTTAGGAAGAAAAGAAAGGGTTAATGGCTCATTTATTTCTTCCAGTTCTTTCAAAAGTTCCTTACTCCATCCACAGTCATCTATGATTATCGCAACAGGTATTTTCTCCGGTTTCTTTTTCTCAATTACCTTTGGGACTAAAGGAACAATCTCTTTTTTATAAAACTCATTGAGAATTTTTATTCCAACTATAAGAATACAGAGAATTAAAAAAAGAACAAGAGGAACAAACCAGGAAATTTCTTTCTTTTCTTTACTTTTTTTCATTTTTCATATTTTTTAATTAATTCTTTAAGAACTTCTTTTGCTTTTTGAAACTGTGTGTCCTCTTTTGTTGCTGGTATAATTTGTTTATCTTCCGGCAATTTCACAATATAATCAGGTTTTATACCTTTTCCTTCAATACATACACCAGAAGGAGTATAATAATGAGCAATAGTAAGTTTTAAAGCAGAACCATCTGAAAGTGGTATTAAGTTCTGAACAGAACCTTTTCCAAATGTTTTTTTACCTACAGAGCTAAACTCCTTATAATTATCCTTCAATGCCCCAAATACAATTTCTGAAGCACTCGCACTTCCACCATTAACAAGAAGAACAACAGGTTTTTTCCAGACAGGATTTTTTCTTGACCTGAAAATACTTTTATCTTCTTTTCTTCTTCCTTCAGTATAAACAATCAGTTTCTCTTTTGGCAGGAACAACTCACTTACTTCAATTGCTGAAGTTAAAAGTC
>JAGGVW010000088.1 GCA_021157805.1 bacterium | reverse complement strand
CAGATACAGGTGGTTCTATAAGGCAGCCAGCATCTTTCTGTGGAGTTGTTGGGATGAAACCAACCTATGGTAGAGTTTCAAGATATGGACTTATTGCTTTTGCTTCTTCCCTTGACCAGATAGGACCGATTACAAAAGATGTATCTGATTGTGCTTTACTTCTTAAGATAATTTCAGGAAAAGATAATATGGATTCCACTTCAATTGATATTCCAGTTGCTGATTATCCCTTCTTTCTTAAAGATGATGTTAAGGATATTAAAGTTGGAATCCCTGGAGAGTATTTTGTTAAAGGAATAGATAATGAAATAAAAGAAAAAATTGAAAATATATTGAGAAAACTGGAAAGAGAAGGTGTTAAACTAGAAAAAATATCTTTACCACACACTGAATATGGAATTGCTGTTTATTATATAATTGCAACTGCTGAAGCTAGTTCAAATCTTGCAAGGTTTGATGGTGTGAAATATGGTTACAGAAGCAGCAATTATACTAATTTGGTAGATATGTATAAAAAAACAAGAGGCGAAGGTTTTGGGAAAGAGGTAAAAAGGAGGATTATACTTGGAACATATGTTTTATCTGCTGGTTATTATGATGCCTATTATTTAAAAGGGCAGAAAGTAAGAACTTTAATAAAAAAGGACTTTAAGAATGCATTTGAAAAAGTTGATTTGATTTTAACTCCAACAACTCCAGAACTTCCATTTAAATTAGGAGAAAAAAAAGATGACCCTCTTAAAATGTATCTTTCTGATATTTTTACTGTGAATGTTAATCTCTCAGGTCTCCCAGGAATAAATATCCCTGCTGGTTTTTCCTCAAGTGGTTTACCCATAGGATTGCAAATAATAGGACCTTATTTTAAAGAAGAAAAAATAATTCAATTTTCTTATACAATTGAAAAAATTTTAAAAGGAGAAAAAAATGGATAAGTTTTTTACCAGTCGTTCCTTTTTCTTTGGCCTTTTACTTTCAATTCTTGTTGCTTATTTTGACCATTATTCAGTTGATGTCGCAGGTGCTTCTTATATGGCTATTGACCATATGCCAGCAGGAGCGATTTTTTTATTCTTTTTCCTTGTGTTTTTTATAAATACTTTCTTAAAGAAAGTAAAACCATCTATTGCTTTTTCACCTGGAGAACTTTTACTTGTTTATGTTATGATGCTGGTTGCTTCTTCTGTAACTGAAATGGGTTTTGGAAGTCAGATCTTACCAATAATTTCTGCTCCATCATATTATACATCTCCACAAAATCAATGGGATAAGACAATAATTCCAAATATAAGAAAATTCTTAATTGTTACAGATAAAACCGCTGTTATGTATTTTTATGAAGGACTTCCAAAAGGGATGAAAATTCCATATAGTGCATGGATAAAACCATTGAGTATCTGGCTTCCATTTATCTTCACTCTTTATTTTGTGATGATATGTGTTGCAGTTATTTTGAGAAAACAGTGGATGGAAAAGGAACGACTTGTATATCCTTTGACAATTTTGCCAAGAGAAATGGTTAAAGAATCAGATAGAAAATCAATTATCCCTGCTTTTTTTAAAAATCCTTTAATGTGGCTTGGATTTGGAATTGCTTTTGTAATTGGGACAATAAATGGACTCCATAATTATTTTGAAGCCATTCCTGCTGTAAACATGGCTCATTCAGTGCCAATTTTTAGAAGAACAACAAATCTTGTTTTCAGAATCAGTTTTCCTGTTATTGGATTTGTTTATTTTGTTAATCTTGATGTCATTTTTTCTCTCTGGTTTTTCAATATAATTTTTCAGATTATAAAAGGGATGTTTAATATTACAGGAATATCAAGTACAGAAAATGTAGGAATTTATGGTTGTGGTGGAGACCCGATTTTTGCTCATATAGGTATGGGAGCAATGATTGCAATGGTTATTTACAGTTTATGGATATCAAGAGACCATCTTCGTGATATATGGCGTGGAGCGAAAGGAGAAAAGGTTAACGATACAAATGAAATCCTCTCTTATAAAGCGGCTTTCTGGGGTCTTGTTTTTGGTTCTTTATTTTTAACTGTATGGCTTACAATAAGTGGAATGGTTTGGTATATAAGTGTTTTATTTTTGATTTTTGCCTTTATCATGTGGATAGTTCTTACAAGAATTGTTTGTGAAGGAGGAATTCCTACACTTGTTGCAACAACAATTGCCTCCTCACAAATTATTTCAATGTTTGGTTCAAAGAATTTAACTCCACTTACACTTGTTGCTTTAGGATTAACTTATGTTTATGCTGCTGATCTGAGAACATTTCCTCTTGCTTCAACTTCAATGGGGCTTAAAATAGCTGAACCAGCAAAGAATAAAAGACCTATTTTCTGGGCAATATTCCTTGCGATTGTAATAAATATAATTGCTACAATTTATTTACAATTAAAACTTGCATATAAATACGGCGGGATAAATTTAAATAGCTGGTATTTTGGAGGAGGAGCACAAGCACCATATAAATACATTTCTGAAATGATAAAGCATCAAACATTTCCAAATGGTATTGGATGGTTATGTAGAGCAATTGGATTTTTTCTGATGGGAGCAATTTTATTTATGAGGCAACAATTTCTCTGGTGGCCATTTCACCCGATTGGTTTTGTAATAGCACCTGTCTGGCTTATGGATCAGTTATGGTTTTCAATCTTTCTTGTATGGGTGATTAAAAAACTTATTTTAAAATATGGAGGAGCAAGTATATATGAGCGACTTAAATATTTCTTCCTGGGGCTTCCTCTCGGGCTTTATACTTGTGCTGGAATGTGGTTTATAATAGATCTTTTTACAGGAAAACACAGAAATATAATTTTCTGGATATAAAATGGGAAAGAAAAAAATATCATATTTTCTAAATGAAAGAAAACTTAAAAAGATTTTTCAAAATTTTAAAAGAAAAAAACTTCTTGTTATTGGAGATGTTATTCTTGATAAATTTATCTGGGGAGATGTTTCAAGGATTTCTCCTGAAGCACCAGTTCCAGTTGTGGAAGTAGAAAAAGAAAATTTTGCCTCTGGAGGAGCAGGTAATGTTGCTTCCAATATAAAATCTCTTGGTGGTGCTGTTTTCCTTATAGGTGGAATTGGCAATGACTTAAATGGTGAAGTTTTAAAAGATTTAAATAGAAAAGCAGGGATAGAAACATTTTTTATTGAAAGAGATGTTCCAACAATAACAAAAACAAGAGTTATTGGAAGAAGTCAGCAGATAGTAAGAATAGATAGAGAGGATAGAAGAAAATTAACACCAGAGGAGATGCAGAAAATAAAGAAGAAAATAGATAAAATAATAGATGGAGTTGACGGAATAATTGTATCTGATTATGGCAAGGGTATTATTACAATGGAATTAATTTCTTATTTGATTAAACTGAAAAAGGAGAAAGGGATTATTTTATGTGTTGACCCAAAAATAGAACATTTTATGTATTATAAAAATGTTACCTGTATAACTCCAAATAAAAAAGAAGCAGCAGAAGGGATGAAAGAGAATATTCCTTCAAGTGAGAAAGAATTGTTAAAACTCGGCAGAAAAATAAAAAGAAATCTTAATTGTGAAAATCTCATAATAACGCTTGGAAAAGATGGTATTATATTATTCAATAAAGAGAATAGAATTTTTCATATTCCTTCTGTTGCAAAAGATGTTTATGATGT
>JAGGVW010000199.1 GCA_021157805.1 bacterium | reverse complement strand
GAATTTAAAAGTGCTCTTCCCATATAATATCTATCTTCTTTTACTTTTGCAGGTCTGTCAGGTCCTTTGAATGACATTTTATATGTTGCTTTCTCTATCGCATTTATCAATGCTCTTCTGGTCACAGGGGTTTTTAAACTCATATTTATAAGTCCAGTAATTACTTTTCTTGGAGCCCCTTTTTCCATTATATTTTTTACTCTTTCTTCAAGGGTCAACATATTCCCCTCCTTTTCTTTTTTAAATTTTACCTTTTTTCTTCTTTTCTTTCAATTGAGAAAACAAAAAGCAAAAATATATCCTTTTTTCTTCCACAACTTAACTTCAATTTCCCTGTCTTTAAATTCAGGAAAAAGAGAGAGGAATTTACCCCTTAACCTTACCTTAAATTTTTCTCCCTCAGTTTCATAAATAAAGATATCTTTCGGTGAGTGAATAAAACCGGTCCCAAGTAATTTTGAAACTGACTCTTTAACACACCACAATATACTTAAAGGAAAACTTTTTAACTTTTCAATTTCTTCTTCACAAAAAACTTTTTTTTCAATTTTTTTAATATCTCTGTTTTCTTTCTCAATATCCAGTCCTATCTTTTTAAAATCCCCACAGACAGCAGCACATATATTATCTGTGTGTGAAATTGAAAGAGGAATTTCTCCGATTTTCTCACAGAAAGCATAGACCTGTCCATTTTCTCTTTTTCTTATTTCAATTTTTTTATATCCTGTTTTCTTTTCTCTTTTTTTAAGATATTTCCGCAAAGCAAATTTTGCCACAATTCTTCCACCAATAAATTGTATTTTTCTTTTTCTGCTCCTGAAATTTTTAAATTCTTTCCTCTCTTTTTCTGTAAAAAATATGAAAAGGTAAATAGGTAATAGGGAAAAGAAACAGGGTGAAAGTTTTAAAAAATAGCCGAAATCAACACCTTTAATCTTCCTTATCATTTTATAGCCCCACAAAAGATGGCTCAACTTTTCTATTGAAGAGAAAACAAATAGCAAGTGAATATAAAAAACCTTCAATTTCATCTTTCCCATCAACTGGTATAGCAAAAAAATCTTTTCCTGAAAGTATTGAATTAACAAGTCCTGTAAGAACTTTACCCGGTCCAATCTCAACAAAAAGTTTCGCTCCATCTCTGAACATATTTTCAACCTCATCAATAAACCTTACTCCATTAATTAGATGATTACTTAAAATTTCTCTTATTTCTTCTTCCTTTTCAGGGTATTTTTCTCCTGTTAAGTTGGAGTAAACTGGGAAAAGGCCATTTTTAAAATCAACTTTTTTTAATTCTTCATCAAAAATTTCTTTTGCTTTTTCCATAAAAGGAGAATGGAAAGCACAACTTACATTTATAATTTTTGCCCTTATTTTTCTATTTCTTAAATCTGTTTTTAATCTTTCAAGTTCTTCAAGTTTCCCTGAAACAATTGTCTGTGATGGAGAGTTTAAATTTGAAATATATACATTGTACCCTTTTATTAATTTTTTTGTTTCTTCCTCCCCACATCCAACTGCCATCATCTTACCTTCTTGCCCTCCTGCCTCAATTATTGCTTTTCCCCTTGCTTGAAGAAGAGGATATAAAACTTTCTCTTCAATAATACCTGAAGCAGAAAGAGCAACATATTCTCCTAAACTGTGTCCTGCTGCCATATCTGGAGTAATACCAAATGAACTGAAAATTTTAAAAAGTCCCATTTCAACAACACCAAGTGCTGGCTGTGTTATATCTGTTCTTGTTAATTCTTCCATCTGTTTCTTTTTCTTCTCTTCATCTTCTGTTTCTTCAGGATAAATAAACTCACTTAAATTTTTACCAATTTTTTCTTTCAATGTTTCATCAGCCAGTTTTAATGACTCTCTCATCTGGATAAATCTTTCTTTAAGAGTGGAAAACATCCTTATTTTTTGAGAGCCCTGTCCAGGGAAAAGGAAAGCAACTTTTCCTTCATCCTGACATTGAGAATAAAAAATCCCATCTTCAACTATTTTATTTTCTTCTGTATTTTTAACTTTCTCAATTTTTTCTTTCAACTGGTCAAAGGAACTAAAAATAAAGCAACATCTTATTCCATTTTCTTCATTCTTATCAACTATTTCCTTTATTACTTCTTCACAATTTTCTTTCCCAGCACCTTCTAAAATTTTATCAAGAACTTCTAAAAATCTTCTCTTTTCCTTCCTTGATATACATACCAATTTCTTCATTTTTTACTCCTTTTTCAATAATTGCTCCACAGATAATCTCATCCTTTCTATACAGAACAACTGCCTGTCCAGGAGTAATTGCCCATTGTGGTTTTTTAAAATTAACAATTATTTTACCCTTTTCAACTGGAAATACAGTCGCTTCTGATAAAGGACTTTTATATCTTATTTTACCTTCAACTTTCATTCCATTTTCAATTCTATCAACTGAGACAGGGTTTACTTTTTTTGCAATAAGGCATTTTTTGTAAACATCTTTTTTCTTCCCAACAATTATCCTGTTTTTCTTTCCTTCTATTTCAACAACATAAACAGGATACCCCTTAGCAACCCCCGTTCCTCTTCTCTGTCCAATTGTATAAAAATGTCTTCCTTTATGTTTCCCGAGATAATTCCCTTCAGTATCAAATATATCCCATTTCTTCTGCTGACTGAAAAGGAAAAACTTATCCCCTGAAATAAAATCCTGACTTTCTTCCTTCTCGCTTGATGGAAACCCATATTTTTTACCTATTTTTTTAACTTCACTTTTCTTCAAATGTCCAAGAGGGAAAATCAATTTTGAAAGTTGTCTCTGGGTAAGAAGCGAAAGAAAATAACTCTGGTCTTTTTTTTCATCAATACCCTTTTTGAGAACATATCTTCCTCTTTTCTTATTATATTCAACTCTTGAATAATGACCTGTAGCAAAATAATCAAAATCTATCCCCATTTCTTTTACTTTTTCAATTAAAATGCCAAATTTTATAAATCTATTGCATATTAAACAGGGATTTGGAGTTCTCCCTTTAAGGTATTCTTTTTTAAAATATTTCAAAACAATTTCTTTAAATTCCCTTGCCACATCAACAACAATCAATGGAATATTTAAAATTTTTGCTGTAATTTCAGCCAATTTCAAATCATTTTCTTCCGGTCCATAACAACCCCCTTCCTTCACCCCTTTCTCACCTGCCCATATTTTCATAAAAACACCAGTAACTTCAAAACCATCCTCTTTCAAAAGAGCAGCCGCAACTGAAGAATCAACTCCACCAGATAACCCAACAGCAACTTTTTTTCTCACCTTTATCTACCCACCTTTTCTAACCGCCGCGGTTAACCAATCTATATCCTTCAAGGTCAACTGTTATGTGTTTAAAACCAACTTTTTTAAGTTGATTTACTATTTCTTCTCTTTTTATAAAAACCTTCTTAATCTCTTCTTTTCCGACTTCAATCCTGACAAGTTTTTCAGAATAATATCTTAATCTTATAACTTTAAAACCAAGTTTTTTCAAAATATTTTCACCTTCTTCAATTTTTCTTAATTTTTCCTCAGTTATTTTCTCTCCATAAGGAATTCTTGTAGCAAGACAGGAAAAAGATGGTTTATTCCAGATAGAAAGCTCCAGTTTTTTTGAACATTCCCTTATCTCTTTCTTCCCAATACCTGCTTCTTTTAAAGGAGAAACAACCCCAAACTTTTCTTTTGCTTTTTCTCCTGGTCTGTAATCTTTTTCATCATCTTTATTTGTTCCATCAACTATTTTATTAAACCCGTATTTTTTTCTTATCTTCTCAATTTCAGTTAGCATAATTTTCTTACAGTAAAAACACCTATCAGGCGGATTTGAAATAAATTTCTTATCATTCATCTGATTTGTCTTAATTTTCAAAAGTTTAACCCCAATTTCTTCTGATATTTTTTCTGCTTCTTTTATTTCTTCTTCAGGGAAAACAGAAGAAACACAAAATACAGGAAGAACATTATCCTTCCCAAGTGTATCAACTGTGAGTTTAAGTAAAAAAGAACTGTCAACTCCACCAGAAAAAGCAACAACTACCTTTTTTAACTTTTTCAATTCTTTCTCTAAATTTTCAATCTTTCTCTTCATTTTTTAGAAAACTCCTGGTGTGTATGGACTAAACAACTTCTACAACTTCCTTTATTTCAGGGACTTTCTCTTTAATAATCGATTCTATTCTCATTTTTAAAGTTATTGTGGCAAAAGGACATCCCCTGCAGGTTCCTTTTAATCTCACTTTTACTATTCCATCTTCAACATCCACTATTTCACAGTCCCCACCTTCTGCCTGTAAAAGTTTTCTAACATCCTTTATTGCATTTTCAACTTCCTCTTTTAAATCCATAAAGTCCTCCTCTTTTAACTCTGAGTATTCTGGGGATTGCTTTTTCCCCGTAATCTTTCGCTTTTTTAAAACCAGCAATCCAGAAGGATAGAAAAAAAGCAAAAAAAGTAATGAATTTTAACTGGATATTCTTTAAAAAAAATGTCCCAATCATTCCAAAAATAAAACCAAGGAGAGGAAATCCATAAATATAAATACATACCTTAAGCAAATT
>JAGGVW010000161.1 GCA_021157805.1 bacterium | reverse complement strand
TTGTTATTGTTTCCCGATATTCACTTTCTGGAATACTATCCCATACAATCCCTCCTCCGACAGGATAATAAAGTTTATTTTTTTTAATAAGAAGAGTTCTTATCAAAATGTTGAAAAGCATATTTTGGTTAAATCCAATATATCCCAGACAACCTGTATAAAAGGACCTCTTTTCAGGTTCAAGTTCTTCTATTATTTCCATCGCTCTTTTTTTTGGAGCACCTGTAATTGAACCGCCAGGAAATATCGCTTTTATTATTTCAACAGGAGAAATGCCATCTTCCAAAATACCCTCAATTGTTGAAGTTGTCTGAAAAACTGTTCTGTATTTTTCAATTTCCACAAGTTTTTTCACTTTTACGCTCCCATATTCACATATTTTCCCCAGGTCGTTTCTTTCAAGGTCAACAATCATAATAAGTTCTGCTCTGTCTTTTTCACTTCTCAAAAGTTTAAGATAGTTTTCTTTATCTTCTTTTTTATCTTTCCCTCTATTACCTGTTCCTTTCATTGGCTTTGTTATTATTCTCTTTTTGTATTTCTTTATAAAAAGTTCAGGAGAATTAGATAGTATTTCAAAATCCCCAAAATTAAAATATGCAGAATAAGGAGCAGGGTTTATTTTCCTTATTTTAGGGTATATTTCAGAAGAGGGGAAAACACCATCTGCCTGAACTCGGTAAGAAAAATTTATCTGGTAAACATCTCCATTTTTTATGTAGTCCTTTATTTTTTCAATTGATTTTACATATTCAGAAAATTTTATATTTGAAGAGAACTTTTTAATTTCAATTTCTTCTTTCTTCTTTTTTTTATTAATATTTTTTTTTATTTCATCTATTATTAAATCCATCTTTTTTTTAAAAATTTTTTCTTTCTCATAGATGTTTATTCCAGCAAGATTAAGTTTTTTCTGTTTAATATCAAATATTAGAAAAAATTCATAAAAGCAAAGAAATATATCAGGTATTTTGAGAGAATCGGGTTTTAAATCCGGGAGTTGCTCAATATACCATCCAGCATCATAACCTAAGTATCCTGCTGCTCCTGGGATAAAAAATGAATTTGAATTTACTCTATATTTTTCAAAAATCTCTTTTAAATAATCAAATGGATTTCCTGCATATTTCCTTTTTGAGTTAAAAGTTTCTATTGTAATTTTATCTTTTTTACTTTTGAAAATAAGAAAGGGATGGAAGCCAATTATTGAGTATCTACCATAAGAGGTTAAAGTGCTGTCAAACCAGAAAAAGAATTTTTTATTTTTGAAACTTAAAAAAACTTTTTCAGGGTTAACATAATCTAAATTTCTGGAAAAAATCTTCATTACTTTTCAATCTTTTTAATTTTATTTACTCTTCTTAAATGGCGACCTTTCAAAAAAGGTATCTCAAGGAATGTTTTACATATTTCTAATGCGAGATTATTTCCTGTTAATCTTCCTCCCAGTGTCAATATATTTGCGTCATTGTGCTGTCTTGCAAGAACTGCATCATAAATTGAACAGCACCTTGCTGCTCTTATTCCTTTAAATTTATTTGCTGCTATACTCATTCCTATTCCTGTTCCACATATTAAAATTCCTTTTTCAATTTCTCTCTTTACTATTCCTTCAGCAACTTTTGAAGCAAAATCAGGATAATCAACAGATTTTTTTATATAAGTTCCATAATCAATTAGTTCATATCCCTCTTTTTCAAGTTCTTCTTTCAAAAAATTTTTCATATCAAAACCAGCATGGTCACTCCCAATCCCTATTTTCATTTTCCTATCCTTTCCAAAACTATATTTTCAATCTTTTCTTTTATTATATCTCTTATTCTCTCATAATGTGAAATTTCTTTACCTGCAGGGTCAGGGACATTAAGAATAAATATTTTATCTTTTGCTTCTGGAACAAATGAAAGTATTTTATACTTATGGTGTTTTTCCATAGCAAAAATTATATCTGCTTCTTCAATTATTTTAAAATCTAATGGTTTTGAGACAAAATTTCTAATTTCAATCCCAATTCTTTTCATTACTTCAACTGTTTTATCATCTATTTTCCCAGATGAAATAACTCCTGTTCCAGCAGAAATTACTTTAATTTTGTATCCTTTTTCTTTAATAATTTCTTTCAGGAGGTATTCAGCCATAGGACTTCTGCAGGAATTGCCTTCACAAACAAAAAGAACTGTTCCTCTTATAAGTTCTGGTGGCTTGGTTGATATATCCCATATAGTTGATTCTCTACCTTTTGTTTTTCCTCCATCAACAATTAAATCAACACTATTTTTTACTTCTTCAGAAATTCCTGAAATTGTTGATGGCGCTTTTTCTCCTGATATATTTGCACTTGTTGAAGCAATTATCTCAAATTTTTCAAGAATTTTGAGAAGGAATTGATAATCTGGAATTCTTATTCCTGTTTTTTTCTCCTTTGAGGTTATGAATGGGATTTCTTTCTTGCTTTTACCAATTATTGTTGTTGGACCAGGCCATTTATCCTTTATAAAGTTTTTTTCTATTTCTATGTATTCTTCTGCTTTTTCTACTTTATCAACAAATCCAATAAGTGGTTTTTTAAGGTTTCTCTTTTTAATCCTGTATATTCTCTCTTTGCTTTTTTCATTAAGTCCATCACAAATCAATCCGTAGACAGTATCTGTTGGAACGATTACAACTTTTCCCCTTTTTATTTCTTCAATAATTGGATAGATATTTTCTTCTTTTTCTTTTATTATTTTGCTCATGCTTAACTTATTTTATTCTAAAATTTTTGTATAGTAAAATTTTAGGTAGTAATTGGTGGAATACATGCAAGATTTCTTCCAGAAGAAGTTTCTAATCATTGTGATAGTGTTTTAATAGGAGAAGCAGAAGGTATATGGGAAACACTTCTTGATGATTTTAAAAAAGGGAAAATAATATCTTTAAATACCCAATCATTCCGAATTAATCTTGGTTATTTTCTTGTTGGCAGGAGGGGCATTTTAAAGATTTGATAAATTTTTCATATGACTTTTTTTCCATTTCTTTATATAAAGAGGTTCTTTTCAAAAGTTCATCAAAGTCCACTGAATGAGCATCAAAATCAGGTCCATCAACACAGGCAAACTTTGTTTCCCCTCCAACGCTTACACGGCAGCATCCACACATTCCTGTTCCATCTACCATAATAGGATTTAAACTTGCCACTGTTTTTATTTTATATTCTTTTGTTATTTCTGCAACTTTTTTCATCATTATAATTGGTCCTGCTGTCAGAACATAATCAATTCTTTTCCCACTTTTTATTAATTCAGCAAGCATTTCTGTATTGAATCCTTTTTTCCCTTTACTTCCATCATCAGTTGTTATATAAAATTCATCACTTAATTCTTTCAACTCATCTTCCAGTATTATAAGTTCTTTATTTCTTGCTCCTGTTATTACAATTATATAATTACCTTTTTCTTTGAATGCCTTTGCCATCCAGAAAACAAAAGCAGCACCAACACCTCCAACAATTATGCAAACATTCCCATACTTTTCAATTTCTGTAGGGTTTCCTAAAGGTCCAGCTATATTTAAAATTTGTTCTCCTTCTTCAAGTAAACCAAGTTTTGTAGTTGTTGTTCCAACTTCCTGGAATATCAAAGTTATAGTTCCTTTTTCCGAATTTGCATCAGCAATAGTAAGAGGAATCCTTTCTCCTTTATCATCTACTCTTAAAATAACAAATTGTCCAGGTTTTGCTTTTTTTGATATAAGAGGTGCTTCCACCTCTATCCTTTTAATTTTTTCAGCCAGTTTTTCTTTTTTCAATATTTTATTCATAGTGGTTAATTATAAGAAATTTCTTAAGATGTGTAAAGGATTATTTTGGCAGAGTTATATCTGTAGATTTGTCATATTTACCAGAAAGGTCTTTATACGATTTTTCACACATTTCATCTCCTGATATAAAAATTACCTGGGCAATTCCTTCATCCGCATATACTTCCCCTTCAACAGGTGTAAGGTTTGCAATCTGAATTGTTATAAAGCCTTCCCATCCTGGTTCAAGAGGGGTTACATTTATTATTATTCCACATCTTGCATAAGTTGATTTTCCAAAGCAAATTCCAATTACATCTCTTGGTATTTTAAAATATTCTCTGCTTTTTCCAAGTATGAAACTATTTGGTGGGATTTTACACACTTTTCCTTTGAATTTTTCAAAATTCTCTTCTTTTATCTTTTTTGGAGATGCGATCCCTTTACCTTTGAAAATAAGGAATTCATCTGATAAAGTAAAATCATACCCATATGAAGAAACTCCAAAGGAAATTCCCTTTTTTACTTTTTCAGGAGAAAAAGGAGAAATCATTCCATTTTCTCCCATTTTTTTTATCCACTTATCATTCTTTACCATTTTTAAAAATCGGAGATTGTCCTAACTGAGAAACGTTTACGCACCATCCCCTTACAAAGTTAGAAAAATACCAGAGCCACCTCGGGGATTGTCCTATCTGCAAATCGATAACGGACCATCCCCTTACAAAGTTAGAAAAAGACCGGAGCCACCTCGGGGATTTGAACCCCGGACTTGCGCATTACAAGTGCGCCGCTCTTCCGCTGAGCTAAGGTGGCTTTATATTTAATTTTCAATAACTTGCAAAGATTTCAATTTTATCTTTTTTTCTTCTGGTGTCCAAATAGTGTCCATCTGAAATCCATTTTCTAAAATTTTAACTGCTTGACTTTTTACTTCAGGGGATAAATGTGCATATCTTAAAGTCATCTTATAATCTTTATGTCCTAATAATTCCTGAACTACTTTTAAATTTACTCCTCTCATTACAAGTTTAGAAGCAAAAGTATGT